>BQJX01000212.1 GCA_021604925.1 Gemmatimonadota bacterium | reverse complement strand
CCCCGGTCCGCCAGTCGCTCCCGGATCCAGACCTCATCCTCCGGCGGCGGCAGCCCGGCCGGGATCTCCTGCAGGAGTCGCTCCGCGTCCACCCGCAGCCGGTCGCGGACCTCGTGGGCGAGTGTGGTGGACCGGATGAAGGACTGCTCCACGGAGGGGCTGTTCACCATCGTGTTGAAGTAGTGGACCGCAAAGATCGCCAGACCCGTCAGCAGGACCGACGGGAGCGCCGCCAGGAGGATGTGGCTGGCGAGCAGTCTGGATTCGAGACGGCGAAAGCGGGAGATGGGGCCGCCCTCCATCGTGGTCGCGCGGGAAGATGCCGGGCCGCGCCACTCTAGGAGTGCGGTTGGGGGCTGTCAATCGCGTGGCGCTTCTGGCGTGACCGCGGGGAATCCGCTACCTTGGCAACCATGCGTGAAGCCGTCGTCTTGGTCACCGGGGCCAACGGAGAAATCGGGCACGGACTCGTGAGCCGCCTGGCGGAGCGCGGGGAACGGGTCGTGGGATTGGATCTGTCTCCGGCCGCCTCGCCCGTGGCGGAACAGTGCCACGAGTGGATCCAGGGATCGATCCTGGACAGCTCGCTGTTGAGTCGACTCGTTTCGCAGTACGAGTTCCGCACGATCTACCACCTGGCGGCCATGCTGTCCACGCGGGCCGAGTTCACGCCCGGCGCCGCGCACGCGGTGAACGTGGAGGGCACGCTGAACCTGCTGGAGATGGCCGCCGAGCAGACGGAGTGGTCGGGCCGCCGTCTCAAGTTCATGTTTCCCAGCTCCATCGCCGTGTACGGCCTTCCGGACCTGGCCACCAAGGCCGAGGCCGGGAGCATTCGCGAAAAGACGTGGAACCTGCCGACCACGATGTACGGATGCAACAAGGCGTACTGCGAGCATCTCGGCCGGTACTACGCGAATCACTACAAGCAACTGGGCGCGGCCAAGGGCGTGTCCGGCGTGGACTTCCGCGCGATCCGCTACCCGGGCCTGATCTCGGCGGCCACGGTTCCTTCCGGCGGAACGTCGGACTACATCCCGGAGATGATCCATCGGGTGGCTCGTCACGAACCCTACGAGTGCTTCGTGCGGCCGGATACCCGCATCCCGTTCATGGCCATGCCGGACGCCATTCGCGCGATCGTTGCGCTGGAAGAAGCGGACGAAGCGGCGCTGTCGTGGCGCAGCTACAACGTCACCAGCTTCAACCCGAGCGCGCAGGAGTTCCTGGACGAACTGCTGACCCGCTGGAGCGACGCCCAGGTGGAGTTCCAGGTCGACCGGAAGCGGCAGGAGATCGTGGACAGCTGGCCCGCGGACGTGAACGACGATGCGGCCCGCGAGGACTGGGGCTGGGAACCGCTCTACGACTTCACGTCGGCGCTGGACGACTACCTCGTTCCCGGCATTGCCAGCGAGATGGGAGGAGGAGTGGCATGAGCCACGCCGATGCGGTCCGCTTCTTCCAGGCGCTGGGCGATGAGACGCGGCTGGCGTTGCTGCAGGAGCTTCGTCGCGAGGAGCGGACGGTCGGGGATCTGGTGGACGCGTTGCGTTGTCCCCAGCCGAAAGTCTCGCGCCATCTGAAGGTCCTGAAGGAGGCCGGGCTCGTGACCGACCGCCGCGACGGTCGGAACGTCGCGTACTCCCTGACCACACCGCGAACCTGGCCGGCCCCCGCGCGCGACTGGCTGCGATTGCTGGACGCCGGACTGCTGTCGGAAGAACTGATCCGCGCCCCGAAGCCGCCGCGGCCGCGACGGACCGCAACGCCGGCCCACGCGGCGGAAGCTGCCTCCGGCACGTCGGCGACGGCCAAGCCCGCGTCTCGCGGGGCCGCGCCCACCGGCGCGAAGCCGGTCCCGCCCGCGCCCCGTCCGTCCGGCAAGCCCGCCGTTCGTCGCCGCACCGACCTCGAGACGCACCTCCTGTAGATGGCAGACACCGCGCGCGAGTCCGTCGTCATTGCCGGAGCCGGTCCCATCGGGTTGGCGTGCGCACTGTCCGCCCGGCGGCGCGGTCTGGATCCGCTCCTTCTCGATCACGGCGCCATCGTGAATTCCATCGTTCGGTATCCGGTGGGGATGTCGTTCTTCACCACGCCGGAGTTGCTGGAGATCGGCGGGCATCCGTTTCCGTGTGCCGGCGAGAAGCCGACCCGCGAGGAGGCGATGCGCTACTACCGCGGCATCGTGCGCACGGAGCGGCTGCGGGTCCGCACCGACACGCGCCTGCTGGGCGCCGAGCGTCGCGGCAGCACGCTGCATCTGTCGATGGACGGGTACGGCGGCCCGCGGGAACTCGAAGCGGATCGCCTGGTGCTGGCCACGGGATACCTGGATCATCCGCGGCGGCTCGGGGTTCCCGGCGAGGACCTTGAGCACGTTCGCCACCTGTACGACGAGGGACACCTCTCGCACGGACAGGACGTGGTGGTGGTGGGCGGCAAGAACTCCGCCGTGGAAGCCGCGCTGGACCTGTTTCGATGCGGCGCTCGCGTGACGCTGGTTCACCGGAACGAGGCGATCGGCGAGACCGTGAAGTACTGGATGAAGCCGGACTTCGAGAACCGGCTCCGGGCCGGCGAACTGGCAGCGCGATTCCGCACGCAGGTCACCCGGATCGAGCCGGATCGGGTTCATGTGGTCGGTCCGGACGGAGCGGCGGCGGAACTCCCCGCCCGGCGCGTGTATCTGCTCACCGGCTACCAACCGGATTTCGATCTGTTCCGTCGGTGCGGGGTGAACCTGGATCCGGACACGCTCAGGCCGGAACTGAATCCGGAGAACCTGGAGTCGAACGTTCCCGGGATTCACCTGGTGGGCAGCATCACCCGCGGGCGCCAGGTCTCGGATGTCTTCATCGAGAACGGTCGGTTCGACGGGGAAAAGGTGTTCGCAAACCTGCCCTTGCGATCCGCGCCGTGACTCCGGCCGGCGGTCGCGTCGAACGGTTCTATCGCTGGCACGCTCCCATCTACGATGTCACCCGGCGGCTGTTTCTCGCGGATCGGGCGCGCGCGGTGCGGGCACTGGAGATCCGGCCCGGGGATCGCGTGGTGGATCTTGCGTGCGGCACCGGCCTCAACCTGCCGTGGTTGAGGCGGGCGAGTGCCGGCGAGCGGATCGGCGTGGACCTCACGTTGCCGATGCTGGAGCGGGCCCGCCGTCGCGATCCGGAGGCGCACCTGGTCCATTCGGATCTGCGCCACTGGGAGTGGGAAGGAGAGCCGGCGGACTGCATGATCTGCACCTACGGCCTCTCCATGATCCCGGATTGGCCCGCGGCGCTGGCGCACTCGCTGGGGTTTCTGCGGCCGGGCGGAACGCTGGTGATCCTGGACTTCCACCATCTCCAGGGCGTCCTGCGCGCCGCGAATCCCGCGATGCGCGCGTGGTTCTCGTGCTTCGGAGTGCGTCCGGGCCTGCCCTTCGAGGAGGAGCTGACCGGCCGCTTCCGCACGTGTCGATCGGAGGTGCGCCACGGCGGCTGGAACCGCATCGTGGTCGCTCAGGGCGCGCACCCGTAGTGTTTTGGCGTGGATTCTCCGCCGGGTTGCACTAACCTCCCGGTTCCCCTTCCGTCCCCGTGGTCTGGAGCCAATCGTGAGCAAGGCGCGCATTCTCATTGTCGACGACGAAGTGTCGATCCGCGACGCCTTGACCCGGGTCCTGGAGTACGAGGACTACGCCGTGCACGCCGCCGGCACCGGGCAGGAAGCGCTGGATCTGCTGGCCGAACGCCGCTTCGAGCTGGCGCTGTTCGACATCAAGATGCCGGGCATGGACGGCCTGGAGTTGCTGGAGCGCGCCCGCCGCGCCCATCGCGATCTCGTGTGCATCATGGTGTCGGGACACGGCACGGTTCAGACCGCGGTGGAGGCGACCAAGCTGGGCGCCTTCGACTTTCTGGAAAAGCCGCCGGACCGGGACCGCCTTCTGCTCACCATCCGGAACGGGCTCCAGCACGCGGTGCTGTCCTCCGAGAGTGCCAACGCGCAGCGGCGACTCGGGCGAAGCCTGGAGATCGTGGGGGACTCGGCCGTCCTGCGACGGGCGCTGCGGCAGGTGGAGAAGGTGGCGCCCACGAACGCCACGGTGCTCATCACCGGCGAGAACGGCACGGGCAAGGAACTGGTGGCGCACGCGGTGCACCGCGGCAGCCCGCGCGCCGCCGCCCGCTTCGTGCAGATCAACTGCGCCGCCATCCCCGAAGAGTTGATCGAGTCGGAGCTCTTTGGGCACGAGAAGGGCGCGTTCACCGGCGCCACGTCCCGGCGCGAGGGCAAGTTCGAGGTGGCCGATGGGGGCACGCTGCTGCTGGACGAGATCGGCGACATGAGCGCCACGGTCCAGGCCAAGGTGCTGCGCGTGCTGGAAGAGGGCCGCTTCGAGCGGGTGGGCGGTTCCAAGCCCATCGAGGTGGACGTGCGCATCCTGGCGGCCACCAACAAGGACCTGCGCAAGGCCGTGGATGCCGGCGAGTTCCGGGAGGACCTCTTCTTCCGGCTGAACGTGGTCCCGATCGAAGTGCCGCCGTTGCGCGACCGTCGTGAAGACATTCCCCCGCTGGTGGAGCACTTCCTGGCGCTCTACTGCGAACGGGAAGACGCGCCCCCGGTGGAGATCGGCCCCGAGGTTCTGGAGCTGCTGGCCGCCCACGATTGGCCGGGAAACGTGCGGGAGCTTCGGAACACGCTCGAGCGGATGGTCATCCTCTGCGACGACGCGCGGCTGGGTCCCGACGACGTGCCGTTCGCCCCGCGGTCCGGCGCGGCGCCGGTCAGCGGGGGCGAGCCGGCGTACCTGGCGGCGTCCACGTTCCGCGAGTTCCAGGAAGCGTCCGAGCGGGACTTCCTGCGGCGGGCGCTGGCCGGCAACGGTTGGAACGTGCAGCAGACCGCCAAGGCGTTGGAGATGCAGCGCAGCAATCTCTACAAGAAGATCGAGAAGTACCAATTGAATCGGGAGGATTCCTGAATGAGCCCGGTGCTGTCCGACCACTTCCAGAGCCGCGAACCTTCGGCGATTCGCGTGGCGGGATTGCGGTTCGCCGAACGACAGGACGATACGGCCGCCATCAACGTGGCCATCGGCAACGTGTCCCTGCCCATGCATCCGGCCATGATCGAGCGGATGGAGCACCTGACACGCCCCGGCAGCCCGTTTGCGGAGGGCGTGGTGGCGTACACGGCCACCGGCGGAACCGCGGAAGCGAACGCCGCGTTCCTGAACGCCATCGCCTCGTCCGGATGTTCGGTGGACGGGCTGCATTGCCAGATCACGCAGGGCGGCAGCGAGGGCATGGAGCTCATCGTGGCGGGAGTGTGCGGTCCGGCGGGCAGCTCGGAACGTCCGCTGATGCTCATCGATGCGGCGTACACGAACTACACGGCGTTCGCGGAGCGACTCGGCCGGGCCACGGTCTCGATCACGCGCACGCTGGGCGAGGACGGCCGGTTCGCGCTGCCGGACTTCGACGAGATCGAACGCGTGATCGTGGAGAACCGGCCCGGAGGGCTCGTGGTGATTCCCTACGATAATCCCACCGGGCAGTACTTCGACCGGGAGGCCCTGGTGGCGCTGGCGCGGCTGTGTGTGAAGCACGACCTCTGGATGATCTCGGACGAAGCGTACCGCGAGCTCTTCTACACCGGCGGCCCGGCCAGCAGCATCTGGGCGATCAGCGACGCGGAGGTTCCCGGGATCGGGGGCCGGCGGATCGGGATCGACTCGTCGTCCAAGGTGTGGAGCGCGTGCGGGCTCCGGATCGGGGCGCTGGTCACGGACAGTGCGGAGTCCCACCGGCGGGCGTTGGCCGAGCACACGGCCAGTCTGTGTCCGAGCGCGATCGGCCAGTGGATCTTCGGCGCCATGGCCCACGTGTCCCACGCCGACCTGCAAACCTGGTAC
>BQJX01000211.1 GCA_021604925.1 Gemmatimonadota bacterium | reverse complement strand
GGGGTGACACGCGACGAGCCCTTCTCGCAGCGCTGTCGTCCGGCCGAGAGAAGACGGCACAGGTTGCCCCAGCCCGGTCGGTCCTGGGCCAGCAGCAGGACACGGCGGGTGGTGGCGGGAGCACCGGCCAGCTCCACCGTGACTTCCGCGCCGACCAGCAGCGGCACTCCCAGTTCCCGCGCCTTGGTGTGCGCCTGGACGACTCCGTACACGCCGTCCCGATCGGTGAGCGCCAGTGCCGGCAACGCCAGCTCGTGCGCGCGCTCCACGAGTTCCGCGGGGTGGCTGGCGCCCTCCAGGAAACTGAAATTCGATTTGACCCAGAGAGGTGCGTACGACATCAGTCCACCGCCCCGTGGAGGAACCAGCGCTTCTCGGCCTTCTCCTGAAAGACCCACAGGATCTCGCCGGTCCGGGTCTCCACCCAGTAGTAGTCCCGCTCCTGGATCTGCTCCCACCAGCCCGTGCGAAGGCGACCGGGCCCGAGCATGGTTTCCACCGCGCCGTGTCCGCCCAACCAGCGCTCGCGCTCGTGGCGCGGCGGATCCGGCAAGCGGATGGGAACGGCGTACACGCAGCGCACGAGCGGGGAAGTCGGGTGCTCGGACTCGGTCGAGGTGCGGGGCGCGTTCACCTCGGCGGCCGCTTCCCATCGGAATCGTTTTTCCGGGCAACACGTGTCCACCATGCGCGCGCGCACCACGGACTCGGGCCCGAACGATGCCTTCAAACGGGCCAGGGCGTTGGCCAGGTCGCGAAGGTTTCGCCGCGGTTCCTTCCGGACCCAGTCGGCCTGTTGCGGAGATACGGATCTTGTCTCCAGGACCAGAACCATCCGCTCCACGGCGGCCGCCAACTGGAGATGGGTGAGACGAAGGCGGACAAGATCCAGGAGCCGCGTGACGTCCAGGGTGGGCGATGCGGTTTCTATCCGTTCCTCGTGGGAAGGCGCGTGGTCCAGATCCAGGGTGATGTGCAGGGCGGTCACGCCCTTGTCCCGGCGCGCCAGGTCGTCCAGCAACGGATGCAGCGCGCTCTTCATTCCGAACAGCAGACGGGTGTGATCGTTGTCCGGAGGTTCCAGGGGAATCTCCACGCGCGGCGGCTTGTCCGGAAAGCGGGCGCGAAAGGGAATCCACGCCTCTCCCGAAGCGATCGAGTGCAGGCGCGCGGCTTCTTCGCCGTAGCGAAGCCGGAGGCCCGCGGAAGGAAGGGCCGCAAAGTCCCCCAGCGTTTTCACGCCCAGCACCGCCATGGACCGAAGCAGGGCGGGGGAGAGACCCAAACGGGTCAACGAAACCCCGGCGGCCTCCCGGGTTTCGGTTTCCGGATCCGCCAGCAGGCGAACGCCGGTGCGGGTGCGGGCAATCGCAAAGGCGGTTCCCCGCTGCCAGCCCACCACTACCGAATTGACGAGATCCCGTTCCCTCACTCGCTCATGGACCAGTTGCGCCCAGGTTTCCAGGTCTCCGTAGAGCGGGGCCAGTCCCCGGGGGTCCAGCCAGAACAGTCCGGGCGCGCCCTCGTCCGGCTCCACGTTCGGAGTGAGTTGCAGAAGGATCTGCAGCAGTTCACCGACGGCCTCCGAAACGGCATCCGGGGAAACCACTTCTCCGTGGAGGCGCGCCACCAGTGACTGGGCCTGCGCGAACTTCATGCCGCGACGGATGCGCAGGTCCCGGGCGGGACGATTGGCCCACAGGATCTCGGCGGTGGGCCGATCCTCTTCCACGAGAACCACGGGATCGTTTTTCCACTCCGGGTGCCGGCGCAGGACGAGTTGCAACGGGAACGCCGGGATGTCCACGCAGGCAATGTCCGGCGCCTTGGGCGCAAAGAGAGACGTTTGCATTTCTCAACCTCACCGCAGTCCCCAGGGCGCGCGTCGATGCTCGGTGGCTTCCGAAAAGGGAAGCCCCGGTTTGTTCTTCAACACGTGGTGTTCAATGGCGAATCTTCCCGGGGCAAAGCGAACACGCCGCGGCTCGATGCGGAGTCCCACGAGCGAGCCGACCGATTCCGTACCGGATGACTTGGAGGTGAGGAAGAGGATCCGGCTGCCATGGTCCCGCGCGGCCCCCAGCAGTTTTCCCTGCCAGGAAGGAGGCAGGCGAAGCGAGACCTCGCGGAGATCCACGACGAGGTAGCCGAACGCACCCGAACGCGCGAGCATCTCCGTGGCCTTGGACAGGCCGGCGGTACCGAAGCTGGCGGGGACCCGGATAACGATCAACCGGTCCAGATCCACGCCGGCCTCCGCCAGGTCCGGGGGATACAGGGACCCCAGTTCCGGTTGGACCCAGGCGGTGGTTTCGCCTTGCTGTTGCGCCCGGCGCAGGGCCGACGCGGCGGAACTGAGCCTTGCGGTTTCCCGGTCCCCCGAGAACTCGACCAGGAGTCCGGGGGGCAGTTCCGGGGTGGGTTCCGCGCCTGGGAAAGTGAGTGTGCGAGCGATCCGAAGAGAGGAATTCATGGTCCCGGCAGGATAACTAGACAGATGTCTAGTGTCAAGCCGAACCGAGTGTTCCCGGGAAGAGGGTGGTAAGATGGGGCGTCGCCGGCTCCGTCACTTGTGTCCTACATCCGAGGAAGATCCGCATGCTCCGTGTTCTCCTGCTTGCCATGCTCTCGATTCCGCTTCTGGCTGACCCCGCCGAAAGCGCCCTCACGACCGAACGGGTGGCCAGTGGCCTCACCCGCCCGGTCTACGTGACCGCGCCGGACGGCGATCTGGACCGTCTGTTCATCGTGGAGAAACTCGGTCGGATCAAGATCCTGAAGGGCGGCTCGGTGCTCACGCGGCCGTTCCTGGATATCCAGACCCTGGTGGACGAGACCTTCAACGAGCAGGGGCTGCTGGGGCTTGCCTTCGACCCGGACTACGATACGAACGGCTACTTCTACGTGTACTTCATCTACGATCCGCCCGGAGCGGGACTGGATCGCTCGCGCATCATGCGGTTCACCGCGTCCTCGGATCCGGACAGCGCCGATGCGGCCAGCGGCCACGAGGTCTTCCGCAAGCCGCAGGACGACTGGAACCACAACGGCGGGCAGATCGACTTCGGCCCGGACGGCTACCTGTACATCGGCCTCGGCGACGGCGGCGGCGGCGGCGACCAGCCCAACAACGCGCAGAACGGCCAGGAGTACCTGGGCAAGATGCTGCGGATCGATCCGCACGGCGACGACTTCCCGGGCGACGCCAACAACAACTACGCCATTCCCCCCACCAATCCGTTCGTCGGCAACGCGGGATTCCTCGACGAGATCTGGGCGTACGGCTTGCGGAATCCGTACCG
This sequence comes from Gemmatimonadota bacterium, assembly GCA_021604925.1. Classification (GTDB taxonomy): domain Bacteria; phylum ARS69; class ARS69; order ARS69; family ARS69; genus BQJX01. The sequence goes on along the minus strand of BQJX01000211.1, from coordinate 2,617 downwards.
CTGGAGCTTTGATCGCCTCACGGGTGACATGTACATCGGCGACGTGGGGCAGCAGACCTGGGAGGAAGTCAGCTTCCAGCCGGCGGCCAGCACCGGCGGCGAGAACTACGGCTGGCGATGCTGGGAAGGCACGCATTCCTACAACCAGAACCCGCCCTGCAGTCCGACCGTCGTATGGCCCATCCGTGAGTACTCGCACAGCCAGGACGGGTTCTCCTGCTCCATCACTGGCGGGTATGTCTACCGTGGCGCGGACATCCCTTCGTTGCAAGGGACGTACTTCTACGCCGATTACTGCAGCAACCAGATCTACTCGTTCGACTACACGAGCGGCAGCCTCACGAACCTCACGAATCGCACGGCGGAACTGGATCCCCCGGGAGCGCCCTCGATCGCGGCGATCTCCGGCTTCGGCGAGGACGCTGCGGGAGAGCTGTACATCGTGGAGCTGAACGGGGAAGTGTTCAAGATCCTCCAGGACCCCACGGACGTTCCCTCGGTGGAGCGCCCCACGAAGTTCGGACTCCGCTCTACCGGCCCCAACCCGTTCCGCGACGCCACGGACCTCACGCTGGCGATCGAACGCCCGGGACACGTCGACGTGGCCGTCTACGACAGTAGCGGCCGCCTGATGCGTCGACTGCTGAGCGGTTCGCACTCGGCGGGTCTGGTCCCGGTGCATTGGGACGGCACGAACGCGGAACTGCAGAGCGTTCCGTCCGGTGTGTACTTTGTCCGGGCTGCTTCGGGCGATCGCAGCTCGACCGTGCGAGTGACCCGATTGCGGTAACGCGTTTTGGATTCCAGCAAACCGGTAGGAGAACGAAAATTCCTTCCGACCTCTTTCGAGAGGTGCGGTCCACGTGCTATCATGTAGGCCGACGGAACCGCCCCCCCGCTTGGAATTCAGAACGCGTGCAACAATCCATGCACAAACCATCCATGAAACACGAATCCCGAGGTGGGGAGGTCCGGATGACGAGGAATCGACGATTCGTATGGATGTTTGCGGCCGCTTGCGTTTGCGGCCTGATCTCGTCGCCTGCGCTTGCCGAAATGAGCGAGTTCGTCCGGGCCGGCCGCCTGCTGGTCCGCTTCTCGGCGGACGCCGCCCCCGCGATCGCTCCGGGGCGGGTGGACTCCCAACTGCGCAGCGTGGACCCGGACCTCGGCCGGATGCAGCGCCGGGCGGGGGTTCGGAGTGTGCAGAGGGCTCTCCCGGAGAGCCGGCGTCCCGCCCTGGCGGAGTCGCTGGGACTTTCCCGCTGGTTCGTGCTGGAGGTGGATCCTTCGCTGGACCCGGAGCAACTGGCCGCGGAGTGGCGCACCCACGGCGACGTGGAATGGGCGCAGCCGGAGTACCTCTCCACGGATGACGCGGCCCCGAACGACCCCTTCTACGGGGCCGAGTGGGGCCACCACAACACCGGCCAGATGCTGGACTACTGCATCGCCTGCGGCAACCATGCGGGGGGCAGCCCGGTGGGCACGCCCGGTTTCGACGCGAATGTGGAAGCGGCCTGGACGCTGCTGGGCAGCTACGGAGACGCGTCGGTCATCATCGGGGTCATCGACGGCGGTATCGACATGGATCATCCGGACCTGACCTACATTCCCGGCTGGGACCTCAAGGACGATGACGAGTTTCCGCAGGACCTGAGCGGACACGGCACCATGGTGTCGGGGATCATCGGCGCGGTGGCCGACAACGGAATCGGTTCGGCCGGCGTGGCGCCTGGATGCTCCATCCTCCCGATCCGAACGGGAACCGGCACCTCACAACGCTCCGCCGGGCTGGTCTACGCGGTCGACAACGGGGCCTTCATCGCCAACATGAGCTGGACGTTCTACAACACGTTGTCCGATTCGTTGCTCGAGTCGGCGATCGACTACGCGGACCAGGCCGGTTTGCTGCTGGTGTCGTCCTCCGGGAACCGGAACGAAGACGAGCTGTACCTGCCGCAAAGCCACCCCGCCGTGCTGTGCGCGGGCGCGGCGTCGCCCTGCGACGGACGCAAGCGAAGCAGTTCGCTGTCGGGCGAGACCGGCCCGAGCGTCGACGAGGACCCGAACGGAGTGAGCTGCGACAACGAGGTATGGTGGGGTTCCAGCTACGGATCCGCCGTGCAGGACGGCGCGGACGCGGTCGATCTGATTGCGCCGATCATTCTCCCCACGCCTTCCTACAACAACATCTACGAGGAGTGGTTCGGCGGGACTTCGTGCTCCACGCCGTTCGTCAGTGCAGTGGCGGCGCTGGTGAAGTCGCAGAACCCGACCTGGACCGCGGGGCAGGTTCGCGACGCGCTGGTGGCCACTGCCACGGACGTGGTGAACGTGGAGTCGGGGGCCGGGTGGGATCGCTTCTCCGGCTACGGACTGGTGAACGCCGGGGCCGCGGTCGCCTGGAGCGCGCCGGTCGCGACTCCCGAGGTCCCGGGGTTGGCGTCCGCGCTGACCCTGCGCGTGTCCGGCCCCAATCCGTTTCGGGAGTTCGCCGGGATCTCGTGGGCGATTCCGCAACCGGCCGACATGTCGCTTCGCGTGTACGACACCACCGGCCGGACCGTGCGCAGCCTGGCCGACGGATTCCAGTCCGCGGGAATGCACAACACCC
>BQJX01000210.1 GCA_021604925.1 Gemmatimonadota bacterium | reverse complement strand
CGCGTGGACGCCACGACCGGCAACGTGGTGGAGACCGAGGACACCAGCCTGTACCGCGTCGCCGACGAGTTCACCACGGCGCCGCTGTCCGAGCGCATCGACTCCTACACGGGCCCGATCGCGGATCGGCGCGAGACGATCGCGCGCTTCCTGAATAGCCGCGCGCAGCAGCGGGCGGCGGGAGCGGCCGGCGTGCTGGCCAGTGGTACCGGTACGGTCTTTGATCCGGATCCGCGGACCGCGCTTCAGGACGACAACCTGCAGGACGGTTCGCCGGCGTCGGCATTCACTGCCGCGTACGTCACGCGCAACCTGCTGGACATCACGCTCAACGCGGGCACCTACAGCCTCACCGGACCGTGGATCGACATCATCAATTTCGAGTCGCCGGCCACCGCGCCCAGCACCACCACCACCGGAAACTGGACGGCCGTCCGCGGCAACAACGCGTTCAACGACGCGCTCACGTACTTCCACATCGATCAGAACCAGCGCTACATGCAGTCGCTCGGGTTCACCGGGGGTACGGGGATCCAGTTCGGCCCGATCGGAACCGATACGGACGGCCTGAGTGGCGCCGACAACTCCCACTACATTCCCGGCTCCAATCGGATGGCGTTCGGCCACGGTTGCGTGGATGACAGCGAAGACGCCGACGTGGTGCTGCACGAGTACGGCCACGCGATCAACTACAGCATCAACTCCTCCTGGAGCGGTGGCGACACCGGCGCCATGGGGGAGGGATTCGGCGACTACTGGGCCGGTTCGTACAGCTACAGCACGCTGAACGGTGACACGTACCATCCCGAGTGGGTCTTCACGTGGGACGGTCACGGCACGGGGAACCAGTGCTGGAACGGGCGGATCATGAACGCCTTTGCCGCCCAGTACGTGCACACCACGTTCTACAGTGCGCACTCCAGCATCCCCGGGGGCTTCCAGTCGGATGAGCTCTGGTCGACTCCGCTGTTCCAGACGCTGCTGGCGCTGGACGGCCTCGGAGAGACGCGCGACAGCGTGGATCAGATCATCCTGGAGGCGCAGTTCGGCCAGGGTTCCGGCATGAAGATGCGTGACATGGCGAACGCCATCATCCAGGCGGCCGGGCTGCTGCAGCCGGCCGGCCCGCACGCGGATACGTTCACGCAGAAGTTCCTGGTCCACAACATCGTGGACGTCCCGTTCGTTTCGCTGGCGGCTACCGACTTGCCGCTGACGTCCGCCGGCCCGAACAACGCGGCGGATCCCGGCGAGACCGTCCTGTTCAAGATCGACATGACCAACCAGGGTACGCTGGGTGCCACCGCGATCTCCGGAGTGCTGTCCTCCAGCACGCCGGGCGTGGTAATCAACCAGGGCTCGTCGACGTATCCGGATCTGGGCGCGGGCGCCAGCGCCCTGAGCGCCTCGGACTTCTCCATCACGCTGCCGCCGGGTCACACGTGCGGCGATCCGGTGGATCTGAGCCTCCTGGTGGACTACGACGACGGCGCGCCCAAGCAGACCACGCTGACCCCGCAGCTGGGAACGGGAGTCGCGCAGGGCGCCTCCGTCTCCGCGAGCCCGGCCCTGGCGATTCCGGACAACAACCCGACCGGGGTCTCCAGTTCGCTGGTCGTGAGCGGAACCGGGGCCAACGTCAGCGCCAACCTGAACATCGACATCGACATCACGCACACCTGGATCGGGGATTTGATCGTCACGCTGCAGGCGCCGAGCGGAACGCAGGTCGTTCTGCACAACCGCACCGGCAGTTCAACGGATGACATCGTCGGCAACTATCCGGGAACCCTGACCCCGGCCGGTTCACTGGCCTCGCTGATCGGCGGCCCGCTGGACGGCACCTGGAAGCTGACCGTCAGCGACAACGCCGGCGCCGACCTGGGCACGTTGAACAGCTGGGGCGTGAACGACGTCTCCGGCTATGTCTGCGACAGCATTGTCACGGACGTGATCGCGGACCTGCGCATCCCGTCCAAGTTTGCGCTGGAGACCGCGCGTCCGAACCCGTTCCGCTCCGCGGCCACCATCCGGTTTGCCGTGCCCGGCCAGGGGGCGGAGGTGTCCCTGGACATCTTCGATGTGAGCGGGCGCCACGTTCGGACGCTGCAGAACGGATTTGTGGCCCCGGGCCACCACTCCGTGACCTGGAGCGGTCAGGATGATGCCGGACGTCCGGCCGGCGCCGGGGTCTACTTCTACCGCCTGGAGAGCGCGGACTTCCGCGAGACCAAGAAGGTCATGCTGGTGAAGTAGCGTCCGTTTCCTCCGGAACGGCCTCTAGGCCCGGGAGCCCCTGGTTCCCGGGCCTTTTCTGTCCGAGCCTCCCAGGGGCCCCGCCCGGGGGCTCCGCATCTCCCGCCGGGGCTCCAGGGGCCCGCCCGCGGCCCACCCGCCCCCGGTTCCCGCCCGGCCCACGGCCCACCCGGCCCACGGCCAGCCCGGCCCACGGCCCGCCCGGCCCACGGCCAGCCCGCCCCCGGGGCACCCGTCCTGGCGCCTCCTCCAGCCCTCAATTTTCATAGACGACTCTCTGGTCAAGTAATCCGCTGAGGTGCATCTTCGGGTAGGCCCCTTGCCTGGAGGAGACCGCATGTTCAGCACGCATGAGCCAGAAGTGCTCGTAGTCGGCGCCGGTCCCGTGGGGCTGCTGTCGGCTCTCTGCCTGGATGAAGAGTCGATCCGCGTTCAGATCATCGACAAGGAGCGACGCCCGGCGTCGCACAGCTACGCCCTGGCCCTGCACCCGCGCTCCCTGCAGGTGCTGGCCGACCTCGGGATCGACCCCGAGAGCATCGATCAGACCGCTCGCGTGGACACGGTGGCGTTCTACGACAGCGCCGGCCGCCGGAGCGAGATGAAGCTCGGCGACCTGCCCGTCCGCTACCCCTACGCGCTGGTCATCCGCCAGAGTCGCCTGGAGCAGTTGCTGGAGCACGAGCTGGCTCGCCGCAAGATCCACGTGGACTGGTGCCATCGACTCTCCGAGTGGACCGACACCGGAACCGAACTCTCCGCCACCATCGAGAAGGTGGATGCGGTGAGCACGGGCTACGCTGTGCAGGTATCGGAGTCCCAGGTGGTGTCGCGCATCTCCCGTCGGCCGCGCTTCATTCTCGGCGCGGACGGGCACCACTCCATCGTCCGTCGTCGCCTGGGGATCGACTGCGAGACGCACGGGGATCCGCAGGTCTTCGGCGTGTTCGAGTTCGACTCCGAGGCGGAGCCGCGAAACGAGATCCGGGTGGTGCTGGAGCACGGGCGCACCAACGTCCTGTGGCCGCTGCCGGACGGACGAGCGCGCTGGAGCTTCCAGGTGGAGACGCAGGGAAGCGCCGGCGAGTTCCGGCACAAGAGTCGTCTGGCCGTTCAGGTGGGGCCCGACTACTTCCCGCACCTGACCCCGGAGCTGTTGCAGGATCTGGTGGGCACGCGGGCGCCGTGGTTCGGTGCCGCCGACGGCACCGTCTACTGGTCCGTGCTGGCCCGCTTCGAGCGGCGCCTGGCCCACCGCTACGGCGACGGGCGCGCGTGGCTGGCGGGCGACTCCGCTCACCTCACGGGGCCCGTGGGCGTCCAGAGCATGAACGTAGGCCTGCTGGAAGCGCGGGATCTGACGCGCCGGATGGCCAACTGCCACCGGGGACAGGAGTCGCTGGAGACGTTCGATGCGTACGATCGGCGCCAACGCGAGGTCTGGTCGCGCCTGCTCGGTACGGATCGGTCCGCCCGCCCCACGGAGAAGGCCGCCCAGTGGGTCAAGGAGCACTGGGGGGAGATGGTCCCGTGCATCCCGGCCACGGGCAGCGAGTTCTGCCAGCTGGCGGCGCAGGTCGGGCTCCAGTACGAGGAGGAGGGGGCCTGCGACTCGCCTTCGCCGGAGGCGCGGTGATTCCGGAGGCCGGGGCGGCGGCACGAGAGGAACGCGCGGAACCGCGAGGCAACGCGTGACACGGGCCCGTCCACCTCTTATATTTCCGCGGCATGAAACATGACTCGATTGCCGTCCTCGACTTCGGCGGCCAATACGTCCATCTGATCGCCACCAAGATCCGCGCGCTCGGCGTCCACGCCGAGATCCGCGATCCGGACGATGCCGTGGAAACGTTTCGCGACTACCGGGGCATCGTTCTTTCGGGCAGTCCGGCGCTGAGTGCGTTCGGCGAAGAGCAGACGTGGAGCCGCGGGGTTCTGGACCTGGGGATTCCCGTCCTCGGATTCTGTTTCGGGCACCAGGAGATCGCCAAGCACGGCGGCGGCAAGGTGGAGCACACCAGTCGCGAGTACGGTTCCGCGCGGTTGAGCATCATTGCGGACTCGCCGCTGTTCGCCGGGCTGGATCGCGAAGAGCCGGTCTGGATGAGCCACGGCGATTCCGTGACCGAGATCGGCGGCGACTTCGTGGAACTCGGCTATGCCACCGGCGGCGCGGATCCGGCGCACCACCATCGGAATTCCGCGATCGCCTGCGAACCCCGCCGACACTACGGCCTCCAGTTCCATCCCGAGGTGGATGACTCGCCGTGCGGCGTGCAGATCCTGAAGAACTTCGTGCTGGGAATCTGCGGCGCCCAGGCGGACTGGTCGGTCGGCGATCAGATCGAGGAGCGCGCCGCCGCCATCCGCGAAGAGGTCGGCGATCGGACCGTGCTCCTGCTTGCTTCCGGCGGCGTGGACTCCAGCGTGGCCGCGCTCCTGTTCCACCGGGCGATCGGGGCGGAGCGACTGCATCTTCTGCACATCGACAACGGCCTCATGCGCAAGGACGAGAGCGCGGCGGTCAAAAAGAACCTGACCGAGGTGGGCCTGGGCGACAGCCTGCAGGTGGTGGACGCCACGGACGAGTTCCTGGGCGCGCTGGAGGGGCTCACCGAGCCCGAGGCCAAGCGCAAGGCGATCGGCGACACGTTCATCCAGGTGTTCGAGCGGGAGGCCGCGCGGCTGGATCTGGGGCACGTGGTGCTGGGCCAGGGAACGATCTACCCGGACACGATCGAGACCGGCGGCAGCAAGCGCGCACACGTGATCAAGACGCACCACAACCGCGTTCCGCTCATCCAGGAGATGATCGCCCAGGGTCGGGTCTCGGAGCCGCTCAAGGATCTCTACAAGGTGGAGGTCCGCGAGTTGGGCCGCGCGCTGGGTCTCGATCCGGCGAGCATCGATCGGCATCCGTTCCCGGGCCCCGGACTGGGGATCCGCGTGGCGGCGGCGTCGCGCGTGGAGGACTTCGATGGCGAAGCCATCCAGGCCGACCTGGACCGCGAGTTGAAGGGGTCCGGGCTGACCGGCCTTCCGCTGCCGGTGAAGTCCGTGGGCGTGAAGGCGGACGTGCGCAGCTACGAGCACCCGGTCTTGCTCTGCGGCTCCGATCCCGGCTGGGAGCGCCTGACGGCCACGGCCACGTCGCTGAGCAAGTCCGTGCACGGCGTGAACCGGTTCCTCTTCGAACTCAGCAACCGCGCCCCGCGCACGGCGGAGCTGGTCCCCGCAACGGTCACGCGGGAGCGTCTGGATCTGCTGCGGGAGCTGGACGCGGTCGTCATGGGCGCTCTGGTGCGGCACGACCTCATGACCACAGTCTGGCAGTGCCCGACCGTTCTGGTTCCCCTTCGCCTGGACGGACTGGGCCGCGAACTCGCCGTGATCCGACCCGTGCTGTCGGAGCGCGCCATGACCGCCAAGCCGGCGTGGGTCGGCGCGGCCTGCGCCGCCGAGATCACGGAGGCGTTGATGGCCTTCGACGACATCGGCGCCGTGGCCATCGACGTGACCACCAAGCCACCCGCCACGATCGAGTGGGAGTGACCCCAAGGTGACGACGCGCCCCGGGAAGACCCGCGCCTCGCGTGGGGTCTTGGCCGGGCCGTGGATCTTCCTCCTGGCGATGACGGTGGCGGTCGTGATCGTCTCGCACGCCGTGGTGCC
>BQJX01000209.1 GCA_021604925.1 Gemmatimonadota bacterium | reverse complement strand
CGGTCAGCAGATGCCACCATCCTACTCCCATACAACTCAAGACTTCTGGATGGGTGCTCAACCGTCAGGGGCGATTGCGGTATCCAATGAGCCTAGTACAGGGCCGACTGCACATCTGTTCTTCAAGATTGCGACCCCATATGGACATCCCACGACTCCCTCCAAAGACAACGACGTGCTCGTTCGGCGGTTCCAACTCAACGGGACTTCGAAAGATGCTGCGTTCTACATTGCCTCCAAGACTCCCACGGAAGTTGAGTACGACTCCAACGTCGACCCGTCGGCAGCTGCGGATTCGGATCATTGGGTTCATCTGATATATGGGCGCCTTGGGAACGTGGTTACTGGTTCGGAAAACGACTCTTACGATGTCTGGGATGATGAGGTGCCAGGACTGCCCCGAGCGCAGATGGACGCCTTTTGGCAGAATAGCGATCGCCAAGTCTACTACAGCACCAATGATGCGACGGGCATGGCGGACGAGTGGGGATACGAGATGCCCATCTCAGCGGCCGACCTGAGCGTGGAGCGAGCAGCCGCATATGCATCCTTGGCGATAGGCGGCAACGATATCTTGCACGCGGTTTGGACTGAGTACATGGCCGACCCGGGTGGGGCGAAGACGTCCGTCATGGTGTCGGAAGGTCGCGTGATCGACCCAAACATAGTTGCGAACGAATCTTGGTCCGGAAACGTGCTGGTGAACTCAGACGTCACGGTCGCCGCTGGCGCGCAGCTCACGATAGCGGCGGGCACGACAGTGTTCTTTCAGGCTCCCTACGGAATCGGCCCCGACAATGAGGTCCCGATGACTGGCACTGTGGGCTTGAACGTCGCGGGCTCAATCATCGTTGGCGATGTCGCTGGAGAACCGGTGACGTTTACTTCGACCCGGAAGACGACTGGCGGAGAGTGGAACGGTATTCGCTTTGTCGGCGATGCGACATCAAGCATGTCCACCATTGACAACGTTGTCATCGATCGAGCGATCGACGGGATCACATTCGAGGGACAAGAGCAGCGAGTGTCGATGTCATCGGTCTCGTTCCAGAACCTTTCCGGGAGGGAGGTTTTCCTCAGAAACGACACGGTCATTCCGCCCGGTGAAGCTTGGACGTTCTCGCAGCCCATGACGATTGGCGTGGACGGAGCCGGGACGCCATCGACCGGCGGGGTCGACGAGGCCAGAATCGAGTTGATCGTCGAAGGGTCGCTGCAGTTGACCGGCGCGCCCGCATCCATCGCGATCGAGGATGTGACAGGCACTGCCTCCCCCGGGGAGTGGTATGGGATCCGCCTCACCGACACCGCGACGACTCTGGACATCAGCGGCGCCGTGATTCGGCACGCGCGGACGGCCGTCTCTCTCGACGGGTTCAGTCTGATTCCAAGCCCCGCGGCGGTCCTGGCCTCGGCGCCGGCCGTGGACAACTACGTGAGCCTCGGTTTCGCCAGGGACTACGAACTGACTGCCGCGCTCACGGTGCCTGCCAACATGAAGGTTGGATTCGCCCCCGGCCCTTCACCGGGGATGGCAGAGGAACTGGATCCGGCGCGGGTGGAGCTGCGGGTAGCCGCAGGGAACACGCTGTCTCTGGGAGACGGTGCGGTGTTGCTGTCTGATGACCCGGCCGTCATTGGGGCCTCGACGTGGTATGGAGTCGTGCTTGAGGATCCAAACGACATTGCCGCCGGCTCGGGCGTCGTGATTCGAGACGCCAGGGCAGCCGTGGTTCTCGATGGTGCGGTGGCACCAACGACCGCGCATCTCAACGCGATCGACGCCGTCACAACGGCGCTTGAAAACACTGTGGACGTCTCACTTGCGCGCGACTACGCGGTGACGGACTTCGATGTTCCAGCCGGAATGGTCGTGGGATTCAGGTCCGAGGGCAGTAGTGCGGATCCTGACGGCGTCGATGACGGACGCGTCGAACTTGAGCTATCCGGGCCGGACGCGCTTTCCCTTGGAGACGACGCCCGGCTCTGTTCGGACGCCCCCTCTGGGGGAACCCAGGCGGACTGGTATGGGGTGCGAGTGGCCGACTTCTCGACCCAGATCGGGACGATCGGAGTCGGGGCGCAGATCGCCGACGCGCGCAGTGGGATCGCGCTCGAGAGCTCTACCATGCCGGACCTGAATGCTGTTCAGAGCTTGACGGGAGGTAACGGGAACTGGGTCGACCTAAGCCTGGATCGCGACCATGTACTTGCAACGAGTCTCACGCTACCGATGAACTTCCGAATGGGCTTCACGGCCAAGAAGGAAGCGGCCGGCCCGGGCCAAGTCCTGAACCGGGTGGAGCTTGTCGTGCCGTCCTCCCTCACTTTGACGCTTGGGGCCGGGAGTTCACTTCGCTCCGACGTTCCGGGCGGCAGCGACGTGGATGACTGGTTCGGTGTACGCGTGAGCAGCGCGGGCCAGGTGACCGCGACCGGAGCCGCCGAGATCGCGAACGCGCGCGCTGGGCTGGCCGTAGAGGGCCCGCTTCCGACCGACCTTCAAGCGGCCGTCACGAACGTCACGTTCACGAGCTGTCACAACTGGGTGAGCACCAATCGGGATCAGGAGCTCACTGGTAACCTGGTTGTGCCCGCGGAGTTCCGGCTTGGTTTCGCGCCCCAGGACGAGAGCCCGAGCGGCCCTCCGGGGATCGACGACGACCTCGTCGAGTTGATTCTGACCGGCACAGCGACAATCGCCCTTCTGCAAGGCAGCTCGCTCCGTTCGACTGATCCGACCGGCGCGTCGCGCTGGTTTGGAGTTCGAACGCCTGCTATCGGGAAGGTGTTTCCGCTCGGATCGGAGATTCGGGACGCTCGAGTCGGCGTGGCGCTGGAGAAGGCGACGCTCGCAGGGTCAGACCTAGCCACTCTGGATTCTCAGGTCGCGTTCGCCAACAACTGGACGGACGTGGGCGTGAATCAGGACCAGGTGCTCGCCAGCAGCCTCACGGTGCCGGCCGGACTGCAGCTCGGTTTCGCGGCAGCGGACTCCGGTCACGCGAGTGTGGAGGGTGTGGACACGAAGCGCGTGGAGTTGATCGTGCCCAATGGGGTTCAGCTTACCCTGAACGGCACGCTGAAGTCGGACGATCCCGGCGCGGGCCCGGGTGCTTGGTACGGAGTGTGGCTGCTGTCGAAAGACGGCCTGGCCACATCGACGGGCACCATCAGCCATGCGGTGGCCGGACTGAGCCTCCCGGACCCGAACGTGACGGACTGGCACCAGAACACGGGAATCACGTTTCCGCTCGACGCCAACAGCGAGAAGGTCGTGTACGTGGCGCCGAAGGGCGGGACGACGACCTGGGACAATGCCTTTTGGACAGGTCGGATTCTCCCCGTCGATTTCTTCGTAGCACCCTCTGGGACGTTGAGGATCGCCGCCGCAACCACCGTAAACATCGAGGAAGGACAGGGCATCGAGATTCGTGCGGACGGCCCGATCCTCGCGGAAGGTGACAGCGGGAGCCGCATCCTGGTCACCGGGGCCGGAGGCAATGACCTCTCGTGGGATGGCGTTCGTTTTCTTGATGGTGAGGACGGGGACGCGGTGAGCAGTTTCAAGTACGTGGACTTCGATGGTCCGGTTCATGCGGTGACGGTCGACTCGCTCAGCGGGGACATCTTTCACTGCGGATTCGACGCTAGTTCAGCTGCTGACATCTACGTCCCTCAGGACACGCGGTTGAAAGAGGGATTCGAGTGGAACCTGGACGGTCCCACGCGTGTGAAGGCACTCGCGGGTGCTGACTTGCGGAACGCTCAGTGGGGGGAGGTCAGCGATCGTGTCGAGATTCTGGTTCAAGGCCGGTTGAACACGGATTTCGGCGGCCCATCGGAAGACGAGCGCGTGGTCTTCACTTCCACCGCAGAGAACCCGGGTATTGGCGATGACTGGTACGGCACTACAGTGTGGGGTGGCCAGGCGAGGGCGTCGATCTCAGGTGCCGACTTCGGGTACGCCACATTCCCTCTAGCGTTCATCTATGCGGACCAAGCGTCTGTGGGGCGGTCGCACTTCCACCACTACCAGGACACGGCGATCACCGACATCGGGTCGGACTCCGTGATCTGGAAAAACACTGTCTGGCGTGGCGGGTTGGTTGCTACCAGCGGTCTCACCGGCATTCGTGTGTCCGGGTCGTTCGCGACGGTGGAGCAGGATACCGTGTTCGCACAGGTAGACAGCGGGATTCTTCTTGATGGGAATCAAGGCTACTGTGAAGGCCCTCCCAAGTTCCCGTGGAACCCCGGATACATCTACGTGAATGACGTAACCGTCGTTGGGACTGGGGATCCGGGCGTGCTTTCGAATGGTCGGGGAATTCGAATCAAGTGGATGTGCCACGAGATCAAGACGATCGTGGAGAACTCCAACATCCAGAACTGGGTTGGAACCAGCGGCTTCGGGGTGAGCGTTGTGAACAGCTCTGACGTCACCGTACGGTGCAACTGCGTACGGAGCAACAGGATTGGCCTGTTCCACAAGCGCAAACTTCTGCCGCTCGACAACGAGAACGGCATCTCAAAGATCCGGCAGAACAACTTTGACAAGAACACCGTGTACAACGTCGAGTCCGGATCGGGGCCGGCGAACGGTGTCGCGGGAATGCACTTCGGCGTGGATGGGAATCCGAGCAGCGGGGAGAACCGTCTCGAGGTAGCTGCTGCCAACACGATCAACTACCGTCTGTTTCCCAATGGCTTCGGTCAAGTGGACTCCGCCCATGTGAACACATGGATCAATGAGAACGGGGCGGTGATGAGCCTAGCCAACATCCCTTCGTTGAACGAGGTGCGCATGATGAACACGTTGCAGCTTGATTCGCCGGGGACCAGTGACCCCGCCCTCACTTGTGGTGTCTGTGCGGCCGTGCCTACCCCGCCCGCGTCTGGAGGCAATGCTTACTCTGGGGGCGGAGAGCAGGCCAGCAGGAGTGCCGGCTATGGCGGTACAGCGCAGGAGCCTCCCAGTACTGCGACTCTCGATCTTCCCGATCAGTTTCTTCTGTACCCTCCCGTTCCCAGTCCGACTCGCGAGAGTGTTCGGATTCGATTCGACATTCCCGCCTCGGCCAGTGAATCGGTTGATCTGGCAATCTTCGACGTTGCGGGGCGCAGAGTCCGGCAGGTGAACGATGGGCCCCGATCTGGGGGGCGCCACACCTTTAGTTGGGACTTGAAGGATGGGCGGGGAGCTGCCGTCTCGCCTGGTGTATACTTTGTCAGAGTGGATACTCGGTCCTATCGGCGGGTCCGCAAGCTCGTCGTTCTCCGCTAGGAAAGCAGGAGCCTGTGATGAAGGCACTTCGGCAGTGGTTTTGGGGGGGCGTGGCGTTTCTGGGGATCGCACCTGGGGCGAACGCGGCGACCTTCCAGGTTCCAGAGGACTACTCCACGATCAACGCGGCGATTGATGCTTCCGCCTCCGGAGACAGTATCCTCGTAGGGCCGGGGACTTGGACCTCGGAAGCGCGCAGCCTGACAGAGTGCACCAACTTCGGAACGCGCCGCAGCGTGATGTTCCTGAAGCCGGGCCTGACCATCGTTGGGACCGCCGGGCCGGAATCGACGATCCTTGATGGGGGAGTCGGTCCGCTTCCGGTAATCGAGACCGTGCTGCTGACGAATGCGGATGGCGAGCCTGTCCGGCTGGAGGGATTCACGATCACAGGAGAGGGGCGGGGAGTCTTCCACGGGTGCACGAGCACATTGCTCGAATTGATCGACTGCCACATCGTGGACAACGCAACAGAGGCAATATTGGCTTCCGAGGCATCTATCTCGCTGAGAGGCTGCGTTGTGTCAGGGAACGCTTGGCGGGATGATTTTCGGGATGCTGTGCTTGTTCCGCTCGGTGGTGAGTTCGAGGCCACTGACACACGGTTTGTGGCCAATTCAGGCCGCGCGATCACCGCTACGAAC
>BQJX01000208.1 GCA_021604925.1 Gemmatimonadota bacterium | reverse complement strand
TCCCGAACGGTGGAGGCGTTCGCGCGCGGGCTGTTCGATTTGCAGCGCGGCGTCTTCGTGGAGCGTGAACCCGGCTCCACCGAGCTGGCCATGTACGGGTTGGCGGACGCGTCCACGTCGGTGACGATGTGGGGGGGCGGTCGACGCGTGCGCCTGAACCTCGGCAACGAGTCGCCGCTCGGACGCGAAGTCTACGCGATGGTGCACGCCGACGACGAACGAACCGCGGACGTGTTCCTGGTTTCGAAGGGAGTCGCACTTCTGGTTCAGCAGGTCGGCCGCGACCTCGACGCGGCCACGTGGGCACGTTCGGATCAGTCCGGGAATCGCGAATCCCGTTGACCACGCGCCGAGCGTTCCTCTACGTTCTGCGAACCGGCAACGGAAGTTGTGCCCAGGAGTTCGCATGAGTGCGGCCACGCAGAAGCGGCGCAGGAAGAAGAAGCGGCGGGAAGAGACGCGTTCCGTTCTCGAACGGGATCTTCACAGCGGCGTTCTGGACGCGTTGCTGCAGGCCAACCGCGACGCCATCATCGTGGTCGACTCCGACAAGAAGTTCGTGGAGTTCTCCGCGTCCGCGGAATCCACGCTCGGTTGGGATCGCAGCGAGGCCATCGGCCGACCCTGCACGGAGATCCTGCGTTGCCAGGACATGGATGGCCGCCTGCTTTGCGACGGCGGGTGCCCCCTGGACCCCCTTCTTCTGGATCGCAAGAACCGATCCACCGCTCCCACGCTCATCGCCTCCAAGGATGGAGACGTGAACTTCCTGGAGTCGGACTACACCTCCACACGGGCCCCGAATGGTCGCGGGATCCACTGCGTGGGCGTGCTCCGGAACGCGGGAGAAGGGGAGTGGGTGGGGAGCTTCGGCGCGGAGGCGCGGCGGCTGCTTTCCCTGGGGACCATTTCCGCCGGGATCGCCCATGAGATCCGGAACCCGCTCACGGGAATCCGGACCACGATCCAGTACGTCCTGAAGCACCTGGATCGGGATGACCTGAATCGGGAGAGCCTGAGCGCCTCGATCAAGGAATTGGACCGCATAGAGGCGGTGATCTCGGATTTCCTGGCCTACTCGCGTCCGCCGGCGCCCCGCCGTCGCCTGTCCAGCATCGACCGGATCCTGAACGCATCGCTGGCCCTGGCGCGCGAGACCCTGGAGGGCGCGGGGGTATCGCTGGTCACGGATCTCCAGGGCGAGCTGCCGCTGTTGAACGTGGATGGCAACATGATGCGCGAGGTGTTCCTGAACATCGTGATGAACGCGCGGAACGCGATGCGCAAAAAGGGCGGCACCTTGCGCGTGTCCAGCTGGCTCAGCCCGCGGGCGAATCCGGCCGAGGCCACCAGCGTTCGGATCGCCTTCAGCGACAACGGACCCGGGATTCCCGAGGGCCACTCGGCGGACATCTTCGAGCCGTTCATCTCCTCCACCTCCAAGGGGCTGGGGCTGGGCCTGTCTATCAGCCAGCGAATCTGCCGGGCGCACGGCGGACTCATTTCGGCGACGAACAACGCCGAGGGCGGCGCCCGCTTCACGGTCATCCTGCCGATCCCGCAGGCGCCGCAGCGGCCGCGTGGTTCCGAAGATGCTCGGGCAAGCGACGGAACGGACCGAAAGGATGGCAAGGGGAAGAAGGAAACCGCAGAAGCCGCCAAACAGGGGAGCGCCACGTGAGCGACCAGGTTCTGGTGATCGACGACGAGGCGGGCGTGCGGACCACGCTGCGCCGCGCTCTGGAAGAAGAGGGATTCTGCGTGGCCACGGCCGACTCGGCCCACGCCGGTCTGCGCCGCGCGGGCGTGGATCGGCCCGACGTGGCGGTGGTGGACCTGAAGCTGGGCGACGCCTCCGGGCTGGACGTGCTTCGCGACCTCAAGGTGCTCAGCCCCACCACCGTGACCATCATGATCAGTGCGTACGGCGACGTGCAGGACGTCGTGCAGGCCATGAAGCTCGGTGCGGACGACTACGTGCAGAAGCCGTACGACCTGGACGAGATGGTTCGCTGCGTCACGCAGACGCTGCACGCGTCCCGGATCCGGGAGCAGTTCGGGAAAGGCGGTCGCGCGACGGTGCAGTCGGACGGGCTGGATCGGATTCTCGGGGAATCGGAGTCGATCGAGGACATCCGCGAGACCGTGCGAAAGGTCGTCCGGTCCGGCGCCCAGACGGTCCTGATCCTCGGAGAGACCGGAACCGGCAAGGAACTGGTCGCCCGGGCCCTCCATTCGGAGTCTTCCCGAGCCAAGCACCCCTTCGTCAAGGTGAACTGCTCCGCCATTCCGGACTCCCTCTTCGAGAGCGAGCTCTTTGGTCACGAGCGCGGCACGTTCACGGATGCGCAGGAGACGCGGCTGGGGCTGGCCGAAGTCGCGAACGGCGGCACGCTGTTCCTGGATGAGATCGGCGACGCGGGAGCGGGAGCCCAGGCCAAGCTCCTCACCTTCATCGAGGACCATCGCTTTCGGCGGCTCGGCGGTCGCGAGGACATCGACGTCGATGTGCGGATCGTGGCCGCCACGAACAAGGACCTGGACGAGGCGTGCGACTCCGGCGAGTTCCGATCGGATCTGCTGCACCGCCTCAAGGTCATCTCGTTGACCCTGCCGAGCCTCCGCGAGCGCGAGGGCGACATCTCGCACCTGGCCCTTCGATTCGTGGAGGAGTTCTGCGCGCAGACCGCCAAGCCCGCCATGACGCTGTCCGAGGAGTCGTTGGAGTGCCTGGAGAGCTATTCGTGGCCGGGCAACGTGCGCGAGCTTCGGAATGCCATGGAACGGGTGGTGCTGCTCGAGGAGTGCGATTCCATCGAGCCGGAGCACCTGTCCCAGAAGCTGCGCGGCAGTTCGTCGCTCGGCCGCGCCCGCGGCCTGGTCAGCCGAAGCGCGCGCCCGCTGGCGGACGTGGAACGCGAACACATCTATCGAGTGGTGGACGAGACGGAAGGCAACCGCACGCGCGCCGCGGACATTCTCGGAATCACGCGCCAGACGCTCATCAACAAACTGAAATCGTACGGTCACCCCAGTGTCGTGGAACGCGAACCCGTCGACGCCGACACCG
This sequence comes from Gemmatimonadota bacterium, assembly GCA_021604925.1. Classification (GTDB taxonomy): domain Bacteria; phylum ARS69; class ARS69; order ARS69; family ARS69; genus BQJX01. The sequence continues at coordinate 2,863 of BQJX01000208.1, read as the reverse complement.
CGTAACCGTCAAATTCTTGGACGGTCGCATCCGCTCAACCGTCGGATCTTTTGACGTGCGCGGGAATTCTCTTCGCAACGCCGCGACTTCTCGTCCCCATTTCTCGAATACTGCGGAACGTCTCGCGATCGTGAATACGCAATGTGGGTGCGGGTCTCCGCGTGTTCCCCGCCAACGATGCGGTCGGAAACCTCACTTCGACGCCTTGATCTGCATTCATGGCACGTCCCATGCATTGAGTGGGCATCGGCGTCTCTGTGCGCCGTCTGCTCGGAGCCCGTAACGCCGTCATGCAAGGGGGGCACGTTGTCGAAGCGACTTCTGATCCTCCTGGATGACGAGCTGGTCACGTCCCGAGCGCTGGCGCTGGATCTGGCCGAGGCGGGATACCGGGTGGAGACGGCCGCCGACTCGGAAGAGATGTTCCGAAGGCTGCGGGCGGAGTCGATCGACCTCCTGATCGCAACGGAGGATCGAGAGAACGCTTCGAAGTCGGTGGTAGAAGAAGTGAGGCAGATTCGTCCCGGCGCCAAGGTCGTCCTGATGACGACGGACTGGGAGGAAGAGGAATCGAACGGGGCGGAAATGAGCGCGGTGACCCGCGTCCGCAAGCCGTTTGATCTCGAGGCGTTCCGCGCGGTCGTGGATGTGCTCCTCGAGGAGGTCACGGAGGCGAACGGTAGCGCGAAGTGACGACGATCCTCGGATCGACGTCACGCGGCGCTTCCCGAAGCCGGCTTCGCGAAGCCGGGGACGTCGTTTCCGGAAACGGACGGCCAGATGGCCGGTGGGTGATCACTCATACGGAGGTTATCAAGGATGGCGATGGCTCGTTCCAAGGCGAAAGCCAAGGCGAAGACCAAGACCAAAGCCAAGCGTAAGACCAAGGCAAAAGCCAAACGGAAGACCAAAGCCAAAGCCAAGCGCAAGACCAAGGCCAAGGCCAAGCGGAAGACCAAGGCAAAAGCCAAGCGCAAGACCAAAGCCAAGGCCAAACGGAAGACCAAGGCCAAAGCCAAGCGCAAGACCAAGGCCAAAGCCAAGCGCAAGACCAAAGCCAAGGCCAAGCGCAAGACCAAGGCCAAAGCCAAGCGCAAGACCAAGCGCAAGGCCAAGCGCAAGACGAAGGCCAAGGCCAAGCGGAAGACCAAGGCCAAGGCCAAGCGCAAGACCAAGGCCAAGGCCAAGCGGAAGACCAAGGCCAAAGCCAAGCGCAAGACCAAGGCCAAGGCCAAGCGCAAGACGAAGGCCAAAGCCAAGCGCAAGACGAAGGCCAAGCGCAAGACCAAGGCTCGCCGCAAGGCCAAGCGCCGCTAGGTCTGATCCGAGAGTTACGAGCGGGTGGAGAGTTCTCTCTCCACCCGTTTTTTGTTTTCCGGCTCCCCCGGGGGAACCTGGACGCGGGAAGCGGGTATATCGGGGGACTGGTCTTCGGTGAAGCGATTCGGTACTGTCCCATGCTATCTCTGCAGAAGCGGGACTCCTCGGCAGACGGGCCCTCAGCGGTCGTCACACCACGCTGGAATTCGTTTCTCCTTGACAAGTTTTGCGTTTTTTGATAGATCGTAGCACTTGGGCCGAGTCACGTCTGAGAGGACGGGAGTTGGACCGATACGCGGCGCGCGCCAGCAGGGGCATGGGATGCCGCGAACCCGGAGGAAAAGATGTCGACCACGACAGAAAGTCCCGCGCAGCGAGGCACCAAGTTCATTGTGAACCCGCGCGATGGGAAGAGGCGAAAGATGCAGATCCTGCGTCCGGCCGACGATACCCAGCTCGTCTGGCTGAACTGCCTCACCACGAATGCCCTCATCTGCTGTGAGTGGGATGAGGAGAACGCCGCGCTCGTGAATCCGGTGGATGCCGGAGACTTCGGAGCGCCCGCGCCGGATCGGTTCCGGACCTACATGCCGGAAGACAGCTACGAGATTGGTGAGTTCATCTACCACCAGACGTGGCGGGATGTCGGGCGCGTGATCGGTCGGCGGGAACTCCCGGGCAGCCGCTTCGCGATCGATGTTGCGTTCCTGAATACCGGCCTCAAGGCACTGATCGTCGGTTCGGACACGTTTGTTCGCTAGTCCTTTCTCGACGTGCGGAACTAGGAGGGGCTCCGTTGATTGGCGGGGCCCCTTTCTCTCGTTCAGGGCCGTCTCTCGTCCAGGGCCGCCATGATTCTGATCCCCATTCGAGACGAGATCATCTCGCGGCGGCGGGCCTGGATCACGCTCACTCTGATCGCGGCGAACCTGGCCGTCTTTGCGATCCAATGGATGGAGCGGACGCCGGAGCTCGTCGGCACGTTCGGGTTTGTCCCGGCCCTGGCGTCGCCCGGAGAGATCCCGCGCCTCTTCGGGTCCATGTTCCTCCACGGCGGCATCCTCCACCTAGCCAGCAATCTCGTCTACCTGTGGGTCTTTGGAAACAACGTGGAAGATGTGCTGGGCCGGGGGCGCTTCTTGGGGCTGTATCTCGTGTCCGGACTCGGAGGCCACGCGGCCCACTGGTTGACCAACCTGGGATCCATGGTACCTACCATCGGGGCGAGCGGGGCGATCTCCGGGCTCCTGGCCGCCTACGTGATCCGCTTCCCGCGGGCCAGGATCCAATCGCTTCTGTTCCTGTTCGTATTCCTCCGCTGGGTTCGGTTGCCGGCGGCCTTCGTGATCGGATACTGGCTTCTCATCCAGTTGGTGAATGGTGCCGCGAATCTGGGCGGAGCCGGCGGGAATGGGGGAGGGGTGGCGTGGTTCGAGCATCTCGGCGGCTTCCTGACCGGCGCGCTGGTCTTTCTCTGGCTCGGGAGAGACAAATGAGGCCCCGTTGGCTTCTTCTGCTGGCGCCGTGGATCGCCGTTCTGGGC
>BQJX01000207.1 GCA_021604925.1 Gemmatimonadota bacterium | reverse complement strand
AAGTCCACGTTGTCCCGGGAGCTGGGCGCGGCGTGTGGGCTTCCGGTGGTGCACCTGGACCGGCACTACTGGCAGCCGGGATGGGTCGCGTCGGACGATGAGTCCTGGCGGCGCACGCTGGACGAACTGCTCCGGGAGCCGGCCTGGGTGATGGACGGCAGCTACCACATCACCCTGGCGCGCCGGCTGGAGCGCGCCGACGCGGTGGTGTTCCTGGACCTCCCCCGGCGTATCTGCATGATGCGGATCCTGTGGCGCCTGGTCACGTGGTTCGGCCGGAGCCGCGCGGATCTGGCCCCGGGCTGTCCGGAGCAGTGGGATGGCGAGTTCGTGCGCTGGGTGTGGCGCTGGAAGCAGGACGTGCGACCGTGGGTGCTGGCCGAACTTGCCAGGCCGCGCCCCGAGGTGATGCAGATCACGCTACGATCGCCGAGGGACGTCGCCGGATTCCTGCGCGGCGTGCGCGATCGTGGCCCCGGGCCGGGAGGTGGCTAGATGTCGTCCGCCATGTTCATCCTGTACGTGCGGGATCAGGAACGTTCGCGTCGCTTCTACGAAGCCGTTCTGGGACGATCGCCCACGCTGGACGTGCCCGGCATGTGCGAGTTCGCGCTGCCCGGCGGCGCCACTCTGGGCCTCATGCCGGAGGCGGGGATCCGTCGGTTGCTGGGTGACGCACTTCCGGATCCCGCGACCGGCGGCGGGGTTCCCCGCGCGGAGCTCTACCTGGTGGTTCCCAATCCGGGGGACTTCCACGCGCGCGCGCTGGCCGCTGGCGCCCGCGAGCTGAGCCCGCTGACCCCGCGCGACTGGGGAGACCGGGTGGCGTACTGTCTGGATCCGGACGGACACGTGCTGGCGTGCGCGCAGCCGGCGGGAGAGACCGCATGAACCGGATCGTCTACTCCACGGGGGCGGGGCGCATCTGCCCGGACTGTTCGCAGCCCGTGAAGAAGTGCCGCTGCCGCGCCGCCGAGAGAGCGCACGGCGGCCGGTCGCCCGACGCGGCATCGCCGGCGCCGGCGCGGGCGGGAGACGGGCGCGTGCGAGTGAGGCGCGAGACGAAGGGGCGCAAGGGCAAGGGCGTGACCGTGGTGACGGGCGTGCCGCTGGCCGGCGACGAACTGGCCGAGCTGGGAGCGCAGCTCAAGCGACGCTGCGGCGCGGGCGGCACCGTGAAGGACGGAACCATCGAGATCCAGGGTGATCATCGGGATGTGGTGGTGAGCGAGCTGCAGAAGCGCGGCTGGGACGTGAAGCGCGCCGGCGGATAGCGACTGATTCCGGGGCCCACGGCGAAGCGGAGCGGCCGGGGTGGAGCAACGCCCCACCCGGCCGCGCGCGCTACTTTCGGGAGAGCTGGATCACCTTGTCGATGACGGCCTCGCGGGCCGGCTCCACCTTGCGCTCATCTTCCAGACCCACGAAGTGGAAGTCGCGACACTGGGCGTAGTCCAGCGGAACGGGACGAACTCCCATTCCCAGCTCCGCGGCCACGGCCTTTCCACACACCAGCAGATGCGCGAGCGGCTTGCCGCGTCGCTCGCGGACTTTCGCGTGCTGCAGGTGAATCGCCTCCAGCGATGCCTTCGGCACATTCCAGGATCCCACGAGCCGCTCCGTGAACTCGCCGCTGATCGCGTTCAGGATGCCAAGCACCCGCGAATCGGCCTGCGGTGGGATCGTCCCGCTCCGTTCCAGCCGGCCGATGCACTGCACGACCAGCGGACTCGCCACGTCGTGGAACAGCCCGGTGAGAAACGCGCCCTCTTCCTGCTCGCTGGGAACGCTCTTGGCCAGGGCCTCGCACGCGAACCCCGTGGCCAGCGAGAACTTCCAGATCCGGGCCAGCATGTTGCTTCGCTTGTCCTTCTGGAAGTGCTTCGTGGCGCCGGACATCTCGAGAGCGAGCTCGCCGACCCGGGTGAGCCCCAGGCGCACGACGGCCATCTTGAGGTTGTAGACGTTCTGCGAACCGGCGTACGCCGCGGAGTTGGCCACCTCCAGGATTCGGCCCGCCAGGGCCGCGTCCGTCCGCACCTGACGAAGGATGTCCTTCATCGAGGCATCAGGGTTCTTGGCAAGATCCAGGATGCGAGAGGCCGAGTCGGGGTGACGGGGCAGGTCCACGTCGCCCGACGCGATGCGCCGTTCGAGCAGGCCGCGCACTTCATCCACGACGGGATCGCGCTTCTCCACCTTGTCAGCGACGGCATCCAGGAAGTCCCGCAGCTCGGTCGCGGCACCCGCGGCGCCTTCCGCGCCGGGAGGGGCACTGCCGTTCGAGCGGTTTGGGTGGTCCTGGGCCGGGTCTGGAATGTTGTCGAGAGCCATGGGTCGAGACACTCCTCGGAAATGAGCCTTCGAGGGGTGCATCGGCAGGTTCGGCGGAGGGTGTGAGCACTTAGATGGTTTTGTGCGGGCTTCTTGGTGCTTGCGAAGCGGTTTGTGGCGGCGACGCGGGGGTGGCGGCGCGGGTGGTGGCCATTCGGCGCGGCGACGCAGGGGTGGCCGCGCGGTGGTGGGGGTGCCGCGGGCGAGTGGGCCGGATCAGGCCTCGGCGTTCACGCGCGGGCCGCCGTCCAGGATGTAGCGCCACGGGTTGGTGTGCCGCCCGTTCACATGGATCTCGTAGTGGCAGTGCGGCGACGTGGAACGGCCGGTGCTGCCCACTTCGGCGATGCGGTCTCCCCGCTCGACGCGCTGCCCCACTTTGACCAGGACCCGCGAGTTGTGACCGTAGCGGGTCAGGATGCCGTTCCCGTGGTCGATCTCGACCAGGTTGCCCAGAACGCCGTGGCGGCCGGCCATGACGACCGTGCCGTTCGCCGTGGCGTAGACCGGAGTTCCCCGCCAGGCCGAGAAGTCCACGCCGCGATGCATGGTGGGCTTGGCCGTGAACGGATCCGTGCGGGTGCCGTAGGCGCTGGAGAACAGGCCCTTGCGAATGGGGCTGGTGGAGGGGATGTGGGCCAGGTCGTTCTTGGTCTCGCCCATGGCCTCCACCACTTCCTCCAGCTTGGAGCCCTGGAACGCGGCCTGGCGGTTGAGCTCCTCCAGGCGGTTCAAGGTGTTCCGAGCCTGGTGGATCAACGGCGACGGCGAGGCCTCATCCTGCAGCTCCGAGAACGACGGCGGTCCACCGACACCGAGCCGCTGCACCTCTTCCGGGATCACCTCCAGGTTCGCCAGATTCCGGAAAACCTGACCCATCTGCAGGTTGTCGCCCATCCGCTCTTCGAACTGCTCCACGGTGGCCCGGATCTCGGCCAGCTGCCGCTCCAGGCGGTGGTTCTGCTCCGTGAGCACGGCCACGTTCGCGTCTTCCACGCGGCCGTTGGCCCAGTCCAGCATGATGGCGCCGCCCCCCAGAAGTCCCAGCACCGTCAGTCCGGCCGCCAGGGGAATCAGGATTCCCGGCAACGTGAACTGGCGAAGCTGGCCGTCCGGGCCGGACATCACCATGATGGAATAGCGTCGGCGCGCGCGATTGGCGATCCGGCGAATCTGTTCGAACAGCTTGCTCAACGGAAAACTCCGACTGGGTGGGGGATTGAGCGGGCAGGCTACCCGCCGGGTTCAGGACTGTCAACCCAACGGGTGCGGGCGGGCCCGACTCCCGTTCGGCGGTGATTCCGGCTGGGCCGGGCGAAATCCCGGCGCTCCTTGCCCATCGACGCGGGGCACCGTTTCCTGAAGTCCGGGGCCGAACCCCAAGAAGAAAGCGCGGGGGAAGTCCCCCGCGCCGTGAGCTACCATTTTACCATGCCGAGTCGCGATCAGTTCAGGTACGACCGCAGTCTTTCGCGATCCTGGCGCAGGAAGAGCTTCCGAATCGCGCGTTCCTTGAGCTGTCGAACCCTCTCTCGGGTGAGATTCAGGTCCTGCCCGATGGAATCCAGCGTCCGGCCCTGCCCCGTCTCCATCCCGAAGTAGTCGTTCAGGATCTTCTGCTCCCGCTCGTCCAGCGCCTTCATGGCCTCCCGGAGGTCCCGGGCCAGATCCAGCTCGGCCACCAGCTCGTCCGGAGACTCGGACTCGTCGTCCAGCAGCGTGTGGAGCAGCGGCGTGTCCGCGTCTTCTCCCGTGGGCTGGTCCAGCGAGACCGCCCGCAGCGTGTAGCGACGATGCTCCGCCACCGAGTCCGCGGTCAGGTCCAGCTTTTCCCCGATCTCGTCCTCGGTGGGCGCCCGCCCCAGCTCCTGCTCGAGCATCTGGGCCGCCCGATCGATCCGGATCGCCTTGCCGGTCCGGTTCACGGGCACCCGGACCACCCGGGATTGGTCGTTCAGCGCCTGGAGGATCCGCTGCCGGATCCACCAGATCGCATAGGAGATGAACCGGAAGCCCCGCTCCTCGTCGAAGCGCTCCGCCGCCTTGATCAGGCCGATGTTCCCCTCTTCAATCAGATCCGCCAGGGACAGTCCGCGCCCGACGTACTTCCGCGCCACGCTGACCACGAACCGCAGGTTGCCCCGCACGAGTTCGTCCAGCGCCTCGCGATCCCCCTCCTTGATCCGCACCGCAAGCTCCACCTCCTGCTCGGGAGTGAGGAGTTCGCCGCGTCGGATCTCCTTGAGGTAGATCTCCAGCGAACGGTCGTCGCTTTCGCGACTGGCGATTGCGTTTCGCGCCACGCCGTTGGCTCCTAAGGGGTCAGGGCTTGAGTCCCACGTAGAGCGTCTGCTCTCCGCGTTTGATCAGAAGGGCCACTGCCTTCTTTTCCTCGTACTTCGTCACGGCCTTGCGGTAGTCGCGGACGCCTTCGATCTCCACGTTCCCGACTTCCTTGATGATGTCGCCGGGGCGCACTCCCGCATCTTCCGCCGCACTCTCCGGCTCCACGCCCACCACGAGCACGCCGAAGCGTTCCTCCGTGTCCAGCAGGCGGCGGCTCTCCCGCGAGTCCAGCTCGTCCACGCGGAGCCCGGCCCAGACCTTCTCGGGGGCGCTCGGCTCGACCGTGTTGCCGGCGTTGCCGTCGGGGCGCTCTTCCAGCACCACGTCCACGCGCTCCTTCTTGCCGTCGCGCAGGACGTCCAGCCGGATCTTCTCGCCGACCCGCTGCTCCGCGACCATCATGCGGAAGCCGTTCACGTCGTCCGAGAGGCGGTCGCCGTTCAGCTCGGTGATGACGTCGCCGCGGCGAAGTCCACCCTTGGCGGCCGGCGTGTCTTCGATGACCTGGCCGACGAGGATGCCTTCGGTGCCGGGAATCTCGAGACTCTCGGCGAGATCCGCGGTCAGCGCCTGGGGAAGGATGCCCAAGTAGCCACGGACGACGCGACCCTGGGTCTTCAATTCATCGGCGATTCGCGCGGCCATGTTGATCGGAATCGCGAACCCGATCCCCTGGCCGGACGGATTGATCGCCGTGTTCACGCCGATCACCTCGCCCCGCACGTTCACCAGCGGACCACCCGAGTTTCCGAAGTTGATCGAGGCGTCCGTCTGGATGAAGTTCTGGTAGCCGGGGGTCCCGCCCATGATGTTCAGATCCTGACGTCCCTTGGCGCTGATCACGCCCACGGTCAGCGAGCCGGCCAGCTGTCCGAACGGGTTCCCCACCGCCACCGCCCAGTCACCCACGAGAATGTCCTCGGAGTCGCCGAGCGCCAGGGTGGGAAGCGGACCGTCGTGGTCGTTCGGATCCACGCGGATCAGCGCCACATCCGTGGCCGGATCCTGACCCACGATCTTGGCATCGAGCTCCGTGCCGTCCGAGAGCGTCACCACAATGTCGGAGGCGTTGTTGATCACATGGTTGTTCGTGAGGATGTAGCCTTCCTGATCCAGGATGAAGCCGGAGCCGGATCCGCCCGGACGACTCCGGGGGCGATCGTTGTTTCCGTTGCCGTCGGGGCGCGGGTTGTTCGGGAACAGGTCCTCGAACATGTCACCCCAGGGGTGGAAGTTGCCCCCGTCGCGCCCACGTCCCC
>BQJX01000206.1 GCA_021604925.1 Gemmatimonadota bacterium | reverse complement strand
GTGGATCCCACCGGGGTGGGCACGGTGCTCGGTCTCACCCGCATGGGCGAGATCAAGCAACAGCTCGCTGCGGAGGCCGAGGTGGAAGAGATCGGGGTGGCCGCGGCCGAAGCCGCGCCGATGGAGGTCGCAACGGAGCGGAGCCCGGCGAAGACGGACCCGGCTCCCGAATCCGACCCGGTCGATCCCGGCGACGGCGGCTGGCGGGACGAGATCACGGTGCTCCTCGCGCCGGACGAGGCGGCCGAGCTCAAGCTCACCATGAAGGCCGGCGAGCGGGCCGAGTACCGGTGGACCGCCAACGGCGGTGCGCTGAACTTCAACGCGCACGGGCATGGCGGCGGACAGGCGGTCACCTACGAGAAAGGACGCGCGGCGCCCGAGGGAGAGGGCGCACTGACCGCGTCGTTCGACGGGTATCACGGCTGGTTCTGGCGCAATCGCACGCAGGAATCCGTAACGCTGACCCTCCTCACGCGCGGCGAGTACGCGGAGCTGAAGCGCGCCCGCTGATCCCGCGTCCGCACTCCCGGATCGTTGAGATCGGCCAGGCACAGCCTACGATTGTCGCTTGGGCTCCTCGGGAATCCGCTCCGACTTGTCCGCCAACTGGCGGGCCGGGGGCGCTCAAGTGGGGACGCCGAATCTCGGAAGGATCACGTTTCGGAGCACGATCCAGCCGACGAAGATCAGCACGAACGTCAGGAAGCTATCCATCGGGTTGTCTCCTTATGCTCCTGAGATGCGACCGGGGCATCGAACGGTTCGCGGGCCCGAAGCCGCCTTCACCGGATCTCACATGGTGAGCTTGTCGTTGCTCGGTGACGCGTCCCCGAAACCCGAGCCTCACCGGCACGACCGGGCCCGGCCGAGCCGGCCGGAATCCCGCCTTCGTCCCCGGATTCAGCGACGCCAGGACGGCTCTCAGACGCATCCTGGACACGCTTGACTCGCCCCGGACCGGCCCCCTAGGATGTGGCTGTCGGCGCCAACGGGTCGGACAACGGTAGATTTGCCGGCGAAAAGCCCCACCCACCACTCAAGGAGCCTCCCCATGAGAGTCGCTACGCTCATCGCCGGATCCGTGATCGCACTTCTCGCGGTCCCCGCGCACGCAACGACCGTTTCGGTTCAGATCAACGCGACCGTTGAGTACAACCAGGTCTCGTTCGGCAACTTCGGCAACGTCAATCCCGGCGACAACGTCCTGGTGCAGTTCAATGTGGACTCGAACGACTTCCTCAACAGCGGCAGCTTCAACACCCGCGGCTACGTGATCGATCAGTCGTCGTTCGTTCTCGTCATGGGTTCCGTGGTGTCCGGGCTGCAGAATCCCTTCCCCGCCGGCGTGACTCCGTACTTCGTGCTTCGCGAGAGCGATCCGGTGGCCGACGGGTTCTTCCTCTCGACCGGTCCCGACCTTCCCGTCCCGCTTCCGCTCAACGAGCCGGGCGGACTCGATCCCTTCTTCGGTCTGCGCATTGAAGTGGGCTACAACGGGAGCGAACTCTCCTCGCTCGACATCCTGGACGCGACCGGCACGCACGACTTCACGAACCTCACGAGTTTCTACACCGTGGTTGCCGACGCGTTCGCCGAGCCCATCGGTCTGATCTTCGACAGCCTGACGATCTCGGCTCCGGTGTCCGTCGAAGCCGGAACCTGGGGCAACATCAAGGCCCTGTACCGCTAGTTGCCTGGATCCCGGGGGCGACGCCTCCCGGGTGATTCTCCAGGGGGTCGGGATGAAACTCCCGACCCCCTCCTTTGCGGGCTTTTCTGCGGATGACGGAGATCCGCCGATAGGAGAGTATCCTCCCGATCGAGTCCCGCAGGGCCGCTGACGAACTCCCGAGCACGAAGGGCGAACACATCGGAATGGCGACCGGAAGCACGGACAAGCTGGGAGCCCTGGCCCGCACGCTGAGAGGCGCGCTGGCGCCGATCGTGGAAGACGTCGCCGGCCCCGGCGGCACGCCCGCGCTGCTCGTCCGCCGGCTCGGCATCGATCGAAGCCTGGCCGGACGCCTGAGTCGCGCACTCCGCACCGACGACGACCTGGAGTTCCTGCACTTCCTCCCCGCCCCGACCGGTCTCAGGATTCTTCTGGATGCGGCCGCCGAGTGCGACGGGAACGCGGAGCGGATCAAGACCGCACAATCGGCCGTGGATCGCTTCCACGCGCTGATCGACGAGACGCCGGGTGGGCGAGCCACTCTGGACGCCGCCATCTCGGCCCATTCGACGCGGGCACGTGAGCGGAACGAGAAGAGCTCGAAGCAGGCCATCTACAAGGCCATGTCCTACCTGCTCGGCATCCAGTGCGATGGAGAGGCCAGCTGCTTCATCATGCAGCCGGCCGACGACGGCGAAACGGTGGAGTGCCTGGACCTCAACCACAAGGTCGCAATCCGACGCCTGCGCCCGACCGCACCGACCGGCCTCTTCGGTCACCGGCTGGAAGCGAACAGCGGCGACGACGGCCGCGGCCCCCACGTAACCACGATCGACCGGGAGGCGGCCAACGAGCCCGGCGACCTGATCATCCGGAAGTTCTCCAGCGAGACCCTTCCCAATCTCGAGGAGTACGAGACCGGTCCCGACACCACCACGATCGCGCTGGCGGAGGACGAGCCGCTGCCGGACACGGACTTCACCGTGACACTGGGGTGGTTTCTTCGCGGCGTGTTTCAGCAGTTCCGCAGCCCCGGTCGCGTGGACGACTGCCGCGCCTACATGGCCTCGTTCCCGTGCCGAACCCTGGTGCGGGACGTGTTCATCCGCGATGACCTGCACGCCGGACGAGCGCCCGAGGTCACGCAGTACATGCCACGGCAGATGAGACCGGAACTGGTGCGCCACCAGGGCAAGCGCGGTCGTCTGGACACGGTGGACATCGCGGCGCCGATCGAGCACCTCGGCTACGGACTGGGCAACACGAGAGTCCAGGAGATCCCTTCGTACGGACCTCTCCTGGAGTTCGCGTTCGAGAAGAGCGGCTGGGCGGCATCCCGGTTCCGGGGCTACCGCGTGAAGATCACCTACCCCGTTCCGTTCCTCTACATGTCGTGGTGGTTCGCGCTTCCGGACAAGCCGAAGGGGCCGTAACCCGGCGTGGTCCGGAGCGCCGTGGGCGAGGGAGCGGTGCAACCCGGATAGGACCGGTTTCCGGCCGGGGTTCCGCCGCCTCCGGCCCGCGTGATACGCTGGAACCTTCCCGTTCCGGAGTCCGCAACCCATGACCTTGCTTCCGAGACGCGGCACCCGAGCCCTGACCGTCCTCGTTTCGCTCGCGTGCCTTGGCTCCGCCGCGGCCGCCCTGGCCGCCGACGTGAACGTGTCGTACTCCCACCGCGTCATCCCGAACGGGAATCCGCCGCCCCCCGGCTTCACCGAGGGCAACGTGCTCGCCACGTTCACCGGATCCGAGACCATCCACCCCACGGTTCCCGACCCGGAACTCGTCCAGCTTTCGCCCAGCCAGTGGCAGTACTCCTTCGCCTGGGACTGGACTGCCGCCAAGAGCGTGGAGTTCGTGACCGCGTCCGCGGAGACCATCCTGGCCAGCGCCACGCCGTCTCCCCTGTGGACCCTGGACCCCGCGCGCCACGCGCTTCCGGTGTTGAGCGTGCAGACGGACTCGACGAGCCTGTGGCCGGCGGACACCGGCATCTACGTGTGGGGCAACGCCATCAACTTCATCCGACGGGGCAGCGAGTGGGAGCGGGTCGCGAACCTGGAGTGGTACGGGACGGACGACCAGCTCGCCTTCTCGGAACCGATCGGACTCCGCATCCACGGCGGACAGAGCCGCTTCTTCGATCAGAAGGGACTCCGGTTCTACTTCGACGACTACGGCACGGAGGACGAACTCACGTTCGACGCCTTCGACGACGGTGGACCGAGCACGTTCGAGCGACTGATCCTGCGACAGGCTCGGCGACCCTTCTTTGCGATCAACGAGACGTTCGCGGGCGGCATCTTTGACGACCTGGGGCATTTGCGCAGCCGGGAGCGATTCATCGTGGCGTACCTGAACGGCGAGTACTGGGGCGCCTACAACCTGCGCGAGCGCTACGACAGCAAGTTCTTCGAGGTCACGCACGGCTTTCCGAAAGACGAGTACATCGTGGTGAAGGATGGCGAAGAAGAGGAGGGCGACATCCAGGTGTGGTGGTCGGATCTGGACTGGTTCGGAACGAGCACCGAGCCCGAATCCCACGCCTGGTTCGTGGAAGCCGCGTCGCGGATCGACCTCGACAGTTACATCGACTGGCTCCTGATCAACATCTACTGCGCCGCCGGAGACAACGGGTTCGACCACAACGTGGCCCAGCTGAAGGTGCAGGGCGAACCCTGGCGATTCCTCATGTGGGACGAGGACTCCATCCTGTTCGATGCGAATCTCGCCGCCAACCACTTCCGGTTCTACGCGGCGGCGGATCAGGCCGAGTACACGCTCTACAAGCCGATTCTCTTTCCCTGGCCCTGGACTCCCGCCCAGCAACGCTGGTGCACCATGTTCGATCGGTTCCTGCGCAACCCGGAGTTCCGCGCCAGGTTCTTCAACCGCGCGCAGGAGCTGCTGGCCGCGGAACTCTCGGTCCCGGCCATGGAGGCCCGACTGGACGCGATCGCCGCCGTGCAGCAGGCGGAGATGACCGGGGACCACGTCGGCCGCTGGGGCGAGGGGCCCATCAGCTACCCGGACGAGATCGTCCGGGCGAAGGGCTGGCTCGCGGCTCGCAAGGTCCACATCGACCTGCAACTGCCGCCGTTCTACGAGCGCTACGCACAGCCGGTGGAGCTCAGTGCGTTCTCGGCGTCCGCCGGGATCGGTGGCGCCGTGGACCTGACCTGGCAGACCGAGCGGGAGATCGACAACCAGGGGTTTGTGGTGCTCCGGGGCGAAGGCTCGCCGGACAACCTCGTGGCCATCGCGTCCTGGGAGACCGTGCCGGCACTCGTGGGGGCGGGAACGTCGTCGCTCCCGACCCAGTACGCGTGGACGGATCCGTCCCCGCCCACCGGCAGCATCCTCTACTACGTGCTCCGCCACGTCGACACGCTCGACTCCGCCACGACCCATCCGTGGGTGGAGGCGGTGGACCGCCGCGACTGGACCGGGTTGGTGCTCAACGAGGTCGGCGCCAACAACGCGGGACTCGTCCTGGACGGATTGGGCGACGCGGACCCGTGGCTGGAACTGGCGAACACGGGCGCGTCCACGGTTCAGCTCGACAGCCTCTGGCTGTCCACCGATCCGGCAACGCCGCAGATGCACCAGATGGTGGGTGCGATCACTCTGGCCGCCGGCGAGACGTTGCTGCTCTGGGCCGACGGCGAACCCGGCGAAGGCGCCACCCACGTGAACGTGACCCTGAACCCCACCGGTGGCGAGGTCTCCCTCTACCTTCCGGACGGCGCCACGCTGCTGGACATGGTCCCGTATGCGGAGCAGTTCCCCGACCGTTCCTACGCCCGCTGGCCGAGCGGCAGCGGAACCTGGTCGTACGCGTTCCTGCCCACGCCCGGAAACCCGAACGTGGCTCCCGAGTTGGAACGCTTTCTCGTGCTGAACGAAGTGCAGACGGACAACGCCACCACGCTCCTCGATGAGTTGTCGGAGGCCGACCCGTGGGTCGAGATCGCGAATCCGCTGCCGGTCCCCGTGGCGCTGGACGGGCTGGAACTCACCGCGACCGCCGGAGCCGTCACCGGATGGGCGCTGCCGGACTCGGCCCTTGCCGGTGACGGGTACCAGGTGGTCTGGGTCGACGCCGAGACCTCGCAAGGCGCGTGGCATGCCGACTTCGCACCGGCCGTGGGCGGCGGCTTTGTGGGTCTCGTGCGGTCCGCGGACTCCGTGGTCGTCGACTCCGTCACGGTCGTTTCGCCCGGGACCGACTGGGCCGTGGCCCGCGTTCCGGACGCCTTCGGTCCGTGGACCGCCTGGGAC
>BQJX01000205.1 GCA_021604925.1 Gemmatimonadota bacterium | reverse complement strand
GCGCGTGCTGCTGACGGCATCGGGCGGTCCGTTCCGCGACCTGGGCGCCGATCAGTTCGCGGCCATCGATCGCGACGCCGCGCTGAGCCATCCCACCTGGGACATGGGTCCCAAGATCACGGTGGATTCGGCCACGCTCATGAACAAGGGGCTGGAGATCATCGAGACGCACCACTACTTCGGACTGCCGTACGATCGCATCGAGGTGGTGATCCACCCGCAGTCGCTGGTCCATTCCATGGTCGAGTTCGCCGATTCCTCGGTGATGGCGCAGATCTCGGTTCCGGACATGCGGCTGCCGATCCAGTACGCACTCACGCACCCGGAGCGCCTGCCGTCTCCCGTGCCCAGGCTGGATCTGGCACGGGTCGGCCAGCTGACGTTCGAAGAGCCCGACCTCACGCGTTTTCCGTGCCTCTGGCTGGCGCGGCAGGCGGGAGAAGCCGGCGGAGTGGCCCCGGCCATCCTGAACGCGGCGAACGAAGTGGCCGTCCAGGCGTTCCTGGATCGGAAAATCCTGTTCACTGAAATCCCCGAAGTTGTCGAGACCTGCCTGGAGCGGGGCGACAGCTCGCGGGAGCCGACCCTGGAGAACTTCCAGGAGATAGACGGGTTTACCCGTCTGGAAGCGCAGGGCCTCGTGGAGGCGCGCGCAGTCGGATCACCCACACCGAGGCATGCGTAAATGGGCGCTCTACACTCCATGTTCTTTCTCGCCCTGGCCCTTTCGATCCTCGTGCTGGTGCACGAGTGGGGTCACTACATCGTGGCCGTGCGCTCCGGTGTGCGGGTTCTCAAGTTTTCCATCGGATTCGGTCCGGAGCTGATCGGCTTCACGCGCGGCGAGACGCGTTGGAGCATCAGCGCCATTCCCTTTGGCGGGTTCGTCCGCTTTGCGGGGGATGACCCCGAAGGGGACAACGCGGGAACCAAGGACGAGTTCCTCTCCGCGTCACTCGGAGCGCGCACGGCCATCGTTCTGGCCGGACCGCTCATGAACTATGCCCTCGCCATCCTGCTGTTCGCGGGCGTCCTCTACTTTGCCGGAGAACCGGTCCCGTTCAGTACCCGCATCTCCGAAGTCGTGGACGGCTCGATCGCGGAGTCGATCGGCATCGTTCCGGACGATGAGGTCCGCGCCGTGAACGGAGTCCCCGTCGAAACCTGGGTGGGCTTTACCAAGGAGCTGCACGGGATCGGGGCGGACGAGGAGTTCGCGCTGCTCGTGGCGCGCGGGCAGGAAACGGTGGAGCTGCGCGGTCGGGCGCGCGAGGACCACGGCTTTGGCCAGGGCTTTCCGCTGGGCGTGCTCTACTTCCAGGATCCCGTGCTGGGCTACGTGCAGCGGGACGGCGCGGCGTGGAACGCCGGCCTGCGGACCGGCGACCGGATTCTCAGCTACGCGGGCAAGCCCGCGGAACGGTGGTCCGGATTCGCCACCTACGTGATGGAGCACCCCGATGAGGAGATTCCGATCACCTGGGAGCGGGAGGGGAACGAGTTGGCCGCCGCCCTCGTCCCGATAGGATTGGAAAGAACGAACGAAGACGGCGAGCCGGAGATGCTCGGGACGATCGCCGCGTTCCCGTTCGTGGACACGCGCAAGGTGGGACTGGGCACGGCGCTCGCGGGGGGCTGGAACGACACGTGGTCGCTCACGGCCCGGGTCCTGGAGCTGCTGCCGCGTCTGCCGGGTCTCGTGGCCACCGGCGTGAAGGGACTCGTCACCGGTGAGCGGGAACAGGACCAGGGTCTGGGTGGTCCGGTGCGGATGGCGGAGATGTTCGGCGAAGCGGCCCGCTGGGGTCTGGTGGCGTTCCTCGGAATGATGGCCAGCATCTCCACGCAACTCGCCATCTTCAACCTGCTGCCGATTCCGGTGCTGGACGGCGGCCACCTGGCGCTGCATCTCGTGGAGTTCGTCACGCGACGTCCGCCGTCGATGAAGATCAAGATCATCCTGCATCAGATCGGCTTTGCGTTGCTGCTGCTGCTCATGCTCTCGGTCACGGCCATGGACGTGGGGAGAATGCTGCGCTAGCGGAGGATGCCGCGTCGGCGACGGGGCGGGGTGAGCGGATCACCCCGCGCTGCGCTGGGTGGCCGCCCGGCGAGCGGCGGCCCTACGACTGCGCCAGCAGCACCACGATGGCTACCACCACCAGCGCCAGCAGGACGAGCCCGGCGATCTTCCATTTGCTCTTGGGGTACTCGCCGGCCACCGCGCCGGTGAATCCGTTCACGAGCAGCTGGTGCGACTTGGGCCCGAAGTCATACGTGAGCAGCCACACGGGAAGCAGGACGTGCTTGAACGTCTCGCCTTCCCACGCCGCTTCCACCTGGAGATTCCGGTAGGTGTCGCCGGGAACGCGGCTGGCGCACAGGGCGTGGAGGCTGCGCTCCATGGCGGCGCGGGCGGCGGCCGCCGCGTCGATCAGCACCACCTGGTAGTGCTCCACGACAAAGCCGGAAAGGTAGGCCGTGTCGTAGGGGATCACCTCGCGGGTGGGAAACGGCTCCACTCCGCGCAGCAGGGCGCTGTGCGCTCCCTGGGAAGCCGGAATCAGTTCATCGTCAAAGAAGTGGGACACGGATCCGTGGGCGGGAGTCCAACGCGTGTGCCGGACCTGTTCGGTCCGCGTCTTGCCGTCGGACCCGCGGACCGTGCGCGTGGTGTAGTAGTACGTGCCCGAGTCCGCGCGCCAGTTGGCGTGTGCCTGGGCGTCGAACGTCCAGTAGGGCAGGTACACGCCGGAGATCTCGTCCACCCGAGCGCGCCGCTTCAGGGCGTTGGGCGCGAGCCAGCGCTTCTTCCACCAGTCGCGAACGACCTCGTGCACGCGCGTTCGGTCCACGCGGAACGGCAACAGGCTCTGCGGCCGGATCGGCGAGCGGATCTCCTCGTAGTCCACGAGTTCGGGGGAGCCGCAGAATCCGCAGCGGCTGCCCACGTTGTGCGCCTCGAAGACGGAGATCGCGTGGCAGCTGCCGCAGCGCACCGACCGCCGCGCCATCTGCCAGCCGCGCTGCTCCTCCGGGAGTTCGCGCAGGGCCCGAGCCAGCGGGATCTCCTGGATCTGGCCGGACGCCGCGTCCAGCTCTCCCGGCGCGATCGTGCTGCAGTACGGGCACACGAGCGCCTGCCGCGTGGGATTCCACTCCGCGGCGGCCCCGCACGCCGGGCAGGTGTGCTCGGCCAGCGCCTCGATGCGGGGTGGCTCGGTGCCCGGCGGCCCGTCAGTCGGCGAGGTAGGCATTCACGGCGGATCGTTTGATGCGAACGCTGCTCCCGATCTTCTTGGCCGGAAGCTCGCCCGAGTCCACGATGGCCAGCACGTCGGTGGCCGGCACCCCGAGCAGGTCGGCCACCTGCTCCGGCGTGGGCAACTCGGCCCCCGCCCCGAAGCCGACTCCGGCCGCGCTGGGCGTGGGGGTTGCGGCGGCGCCGGCCGCGCCCGCGCCCATCATTCCCGATTGCCCCACCATCTGCTGGGCGATCGCCATGCCGATGGCCATCTCGGTGGCCATGCCGCCGGCGCTGCCGCCCTTTTCCATGCCCTCGGCCATCTGGAACTTCACGTAGTCGTTCAGGTCGCCGACCGCCGCCATGCTGGACCGCTTGTCGATGGCCTCTTCCACCTCGGCGGGCAACGACACGTTCTCCACCACGAACGTGGCGATTTCCAGCCCGTACTTGGCCGACATGACCGGATTGATCAACGGGAGCAGCGCCACGCCGAGCTCGGAGTACTGCGTGGCCACGTCCAGCACGGGGATCTTGGCGTTGGCCAGCGCTTCACTGAAGACGCTGACGATGCGCGACCGCATGGTCCCCTCGAACTCCTCCAGGCGGAAGGTGTGATCCGAGCCGGCCACTTCCTTGAGGAAGAGCTTGGGGTCCACGATCCGGAAATCGTAGGTGCCGAACGCGCGGGCGCGCACCACGCCGAAGTCGTCGTCGCGCATCATGATCGGGTTGGACGTTCCCCACTTGTTGCCGGAGAACAGTCGCGTGTTGATGAAGTACACGTCGGCCTTGAACGGCGACTCGAACCCGTACTTCCACGACTTGAGGCGCGTGAGAATGGGCAGGTTGTCGGTGGTCAGCGAGTGCTTGCCGGGACCGAACGTGTCGCCGAACTCGCCCAGGTACACGAACTGGCCGGTCTGCGACTCGCGCACGATCAGCTGCGCGCCGTTCTTGATGGCCTTGTCCTCGTCCGGAAACCGGTACGAGAGAATGTCGCGCGAGTCGTCCGTCCACTCGATGATCTCGAGCAGTTCACCCTTGATGAAGTCGAAGATTCCCATGCTTGGCTCCAGCGGCTGAGGGGATAGGCTCGGATTCTAGCCGAATCGGGGGGATCGCCCAAGCGGGACCGTAGCGGAGAATCGGCCCGACGCACCCGTGATTCCTGGTCAGGGTTGGCGCTTGTTGGGCTTCCACGGCGGCCGGGGCTCTTTGAATACGAATGAACTGGATCCCGGGTTTCATCCGGTCGATTTCTCATTGGAAGCACCGGCGGCGGCACCCCCCAAACCTGCGCCGTTGGCATGCACACCGATCGGGGCCAGGCGCCACGATCGAACCTCGGGGGGAACTCGTGAACCATCGACGCAACATCCTAGGGGGGTTCCTGTTCGCGGCGGTCATTGCCATGACCGGATGCGGGGATGGAATCCTGGAGCTGAACGCTCCGTCGCTGTCGGCCGAAGCTCTCGGCGAACAGGGACGGAACGTCGCCTTTGCGGGGGTGGGCCTGGTGTCCCAGCCTGCCACCCTGGCCCTGACGGTACCGGCGGCGGATCCGGGCGACATTCTGGACGCTCGTCTGCGCTGGGTCGGCCGAGCGGCCACCTCGTCGGGTGACGACACCATCGTCATCAACGGCGTGGAACACACCGGCGTGCTGCTGGAGTCCTACTCGGTGGGGGGCGACCTCCCCTGGGTGTTCTTCTACGAACTGGATATCGCGCCGCTCGTCGGAACGGGAACGAATCTGCTCGCGCTCAGCGGAGTGGATCTGGACGCGGTGGGGCCGTCGATCTCGGGAAGCGGAGTCGCCCGAAGCGGGACGCCCACCGCGCGCGCGGCCGGCGCCGGCGCCGTGGTCACCTATGTGGACGCCACGTCGCCCTGGACCACGGTGCATCTGCTGGATCCGCGCGAGTTCATCCACCACGCCTCGCCGGGTTACGAGACGGGATCCGTGTGGAGCGTCCCGGTGGGCATGTCCGATGAGGATCGCTCCGCCCGGTTCGTGATCTTCGCCGGCGACTGCGTGGATGCGCGGACCGACGAGATCTGGTGGGACATGGGGACGGGGCCGCCTCCGGCCAACCTGGTGGGCGCGGGCGGGCACGTGGAGTACGACGCGCTGTGGGCGGGGCAGGGGGACAACATGGACGTGGTGGCGCGGAACACGCTGATTCCCGCCGGCGAATCCCGTTTTGACTACCAACTGGCAAGTCCGGTGGGAGGGGACGAGATCCTCCACTTCCTCGGCGTGCTGTGCACGGACGGAGACGTGGCGCCGCCGGTGGTATCCGGTCCGCGCTGCGTGATGAGCCGAAACCAGTGGCGTCACCAGATCCGGATGGCGGTGAGCGGAAGAGGCGGTCCGGCCGCGTTGCCGCCCGGGGACCTCGAAGCGATGCTGGAGACGGTGCGGGCCCGGACCGCGCTCGACTGGACGGGCGGTGACGGCGTCTTCGATCTGGTCGATGCCCGGGATATCCTCCGGAATCCCGCGCGGCCGTATTCACTGTCCGCCGCTGCCTCCTGCCGGGGCACCGAGTCGCACTACCTGGCCCTCCTGTTGAACTACGCCCAGAACGGAGCGATCGACGCACAGGGCGTGGATACGACCGGCGACGGAAGCCTCGACTCCACGTTCGGCGAGGCCATCGACCGCTGCGAGGTGCTGTTGGCGAACGCGAACACCGCCGCCTGTCGTCAGG
>BQJX01000204.1 GCA_021604925.1 Gemmatimonadota bacterium | reverse complement strand
GAGGGGCGCCGTGCCGGTCGACACCGCGGCCACGCGCCGGTGCCAGACGGCCAGCAGCACCGCGGCGGCGAGAAGCAGGGCGCCGGTTGTCTGGTGCGCGGTGGCTGCCACCACCTCCCAGGTCCCCGGGGGCGCCTCTGGGGTATGGTTCACGGCGATGAGCGCTGCGATCCCCAGCGAGAACTGCGTGGCAATGAGGACGAAGAGCGCCCGGCTCGTCGTTCGCAGGACCGGGACCGTGCCGAAGAGCGCTGCGGTGCGCAGGGCCGCGGCCATCCCCATCATCACGACGGCGATGGAAAACATGAGGTGGGCCCAGAGGCCTTCGCCCAGGTGGCGAAGCCGGACTCCCAGGATCAGCTGCACCAGCAGGAACGCGACCAGGACGAAGGGCGCCGATCGCTCCGCGGAGCGGCCGGCCTGAAGCGGACCCGCCTTCCAGGTGCGGGAGGTCACGGCGGCCATGGCCACGATGCCCGCCAGGAAGATCTGACCCGTCACGCCGTGCAGGAGCGCCAGTCCCAGGTTGGGGCGGGTCACCTCGGCCGAATCGCTGAGCGTGAAGTGGCCGGTGACCCGGAGACCGCCCAGGATTCCCTGGCCGATGACCAGCAGCAGGAGCCCCACCGCGAACGTCTTGACCCAGCCGCGGCGCTCCGTGGCAAAGACCCGGATCGTGAGGACCAGCGTGATCAGCCCGATCAGCGACCCAAAGAGACGGTGCGAGTGCTCGTAGAAAACACCTCCCACCATTCTTGAGATGGGGAACAGAAACATGTTGTAACCATACGAGTTAGGCCAGTCGACAACGGCCAGTCCGGCCTCGTGGCTGGTGACGGCTCCACCCACCGCCACCAGGACCAGCGTGGCCAGCGACGCCACCTTGGCCAGCTCGCTGGTCCAGTCGGGGGAGTCCGGCGGGGAGCGAAACCCCCGCCCGATCGCACCGCCCACGGCGCCCAGACCGGCCGCGGCCACCAGCCAACCCGGGGCCCAGATCCAGGCCTGGGGAGATGCGCTGTCCGCACTGGAATTCAGGAGGCTGCCCAGCAACAGAAGGTTGATCGCCCCCGCGACGAGACCGGTCAGCGCGCCCAGGCCGGCGCCGCCGCCGGGCAGTCGACCGGCCCGGGCGCCGCCGGCCA
The DNA here is from genome assembly GCA_021604925.1 of Gemmatimonadota bacterium. Classification (GTDB taxonomy): domain Bacteria; phylum ARS69; class ARS69; order ARS69; family ARS69; genus BQJX01. The sequence goes on along the minus strand of BQJX01000204.1, from coordinate 4,829 downwards.
GGAGTACCAACAGCATCAGCGCCAGCAGTGCGGATCCGGGGAGGGCGGCGGGCGGGATACGTGCCACGAACCCCACCACCCACATGGCCACGGCCGTGCCGAAGCCGAGCGTCAGCGCCGCCGCCCCTCGCGACGAGGAGTCGGGGCCGGCGGGGGATGGTTGGGTGTCGGCCACGGGGCTCCTCTCGATGGGTGCCCATGAGTACCAATCCGGAGCGGGATCGGCCACCCACAATGCGCGGTTCGGTGCGCTATACTCATTCGGCCCAGGCCCGCCCCGACGGGTTGGAACGTTCCTCCGGCCGTCCGCCATCCGGTGCGGGCTCCAGGCGACCCGCCCCATGCTCTTCAACTCACTCGTCTTTCTCCTTTTCCTGGCGGTCGTGTTCCCGCTGTACCTGGTGCTCCCGGGGCGGGCGCGCACGGCGTTCCTGGTCCTGGCGAGCTACTTCTTCTACGGGTATTGGGACTGGCGCTTCCTGTCGCTGCTCTGGTTCTCCACCGTGCTGGACTTCTTCATCGGGCGGGCGCTGGCGCGAGTCACCGACCCGGGCCGAAGGAAGGCGCTCCTGGCGGCCAGCCTGGCGGGCAATCTGGGCGTGCTGGCCTTCTTCAAGTACTTCAACTTCTTCATCGGCTCGTTCGAAGCCGCCACGTCCGCGCTGGGAATGCCGCTCGACTTCCTGCATCTGAACATCCTGCTGCCGGTCGGCATCTCGTTCTACACCTTCCAGACGCTTTCCTACACGATCGACGTCTACCGCGGGAAGCTGGCGCCCACGAACTCCCTGTTGGACTTTGCGCTGTACGTGGCCTTCTTCCCGCAGCTGGTGGCCGGGCCGATCGAGCGCGCCACGCACCTGTTGCCGCAGATCGCCCGCCTGGGTCGCCCCACGCGCGACGACTGCCGCGAGGCGCTGGCGCTCATCGGGGTGGGGATGTTCAAGAAGGTGCTGGTGGGCGACACCTGCGGGCGGATCGTGGACCAGGTGTTCGCCGCGCCGATGTCCTACACGTCGTCCGAGTTGATGATGGGGCTCGTGCTGTTTTCCGTGCAGATCTACGCCGACTTCTCGGGCTACAGCAGCATTGCCCGCGGCACGGCGCGCCTGTTCGGCGTGGATCTCATGGAGAACTTCAATCAGCCGTACCTGGCCGCCAGCATCACCGAGTTCTGGCGACGCTGGCACATCTCGCTGTCGAGCTGGCTGCGCGACTACCTCTACGTGCCGCTGGGCGGCAATCGCAAGGGCCCGGCGCGCACCTACGTGAACCTGTTCGCGACCATGTTGCTGGGCGGGCTCTGGCACGGCGCCCACTGGACCTTCGTGTTCTGGGGCGGACTCCACGGGCTCTACCTTGCGGTGCACAAGTGGATGCTGGGCTCGCGTCGTCCCGCGGAGCGGTTCGTGCCGGGCGGACCCGCGAGCACCGCGATCTTCATCGGCAAGGTGCTGGCCACGAATGCGTTGGTGCTCCTCACGTGGCTATTCTTCCGTGCGCCGGACTTCGGCACGGCGTTCCGGATCCTGGGCAAGTTCGTGCAGTGGACGTCCGGCCCGTTCGATGGGCGGATCCTGGTGGTGACCGCCACGTACGTGATCGTGACGCTCGTCATCGACCTGCTGGAGTACACGACCCGCGATCACGCCTTCCTGCTGAGAGTGGCGCCGCGCTATCGCTGGGGGATCTACGCGGGCATGTGGGCCACCACGCTGCTGTACCTGTTCCAGGCCACGCCCATGCCCTTCATCTACTTCCAGTTCTGATCGGAGCGGGACCACGACCATGCGAATCCTTCGATTCCTGACCGGTGGCGGCGTAGCGCTCGTGGCGTGCCTGATTGCGCTGGAGCTCTTCCTGCGGCTGTCGGGCACCAGCATCCCGTCGTTCGTGCAGGACGATGCGCGCTTCGGGCGGGTGCTGCGACCCGACACGCCGCTGCTGTTCGTGAACGAGGGGTTCTACCTGGGCGATGTGAACCACTACGGATACCTGGGACCCGGGCGGCCTCCCGAGAAGACCGCCGGTACGGTGCGGATTGCGCTGCTGGGGGACTCGTTCGTGGAAGGGTTCCAGCTGCTCGATCGCCAGCACCTGCGAAGCCGGCTCGAACGCGGGCTGAACGAGACGGGCGACGCGCCGGTGGAGGTCCTGAACTTCGGGTTCAGCGGGTTCAACTTCCCGCGCATGTACCACTACTGGAGCGAACTCGTGGCTGACTACGATCCGGACCTGGTGCTGTTCTTTGTGGGGGTCGACGATTTCCAGCAGCCGTCCACGGACCTGGGGCCGAGGTTTCGCACGGAGGGCGACTCGCTGGTCGTGGATCTGGGATTCCGGGACACGCGTTCGTTTCGCCGCAAGACGCAGTTCTCGGCGACCCGGCACTTCGGCTTCTACACGCTGTTCAAGAAGGCGTACCAGCTGGTCCGGCAGGGGCGCACCGCCGCCATCGTGCTGGACAAGCTGCATCCGGCCCACGGCGCTCCGGCGGCGGAGATCGACTGGGCCGGGGAGAGCGTGAATCCGGCGATGGACCGGGTGAACGAGCGGATGCTGGCGGCGCTGGGGGAGGCCAACGCGTCGGGAGACGTGCGGATCGCGTTCGTGGTGAAGCGGGATCTCGGCGACCACTACCCGGAACTGCTGTCCCGGAACGGGCTCCGGCTGTTGGATCCGGAGCCGGCGCTGGACGTCCTCCGGGCCCAGGGCATCGATCCGCACTGGTGGCCCGCCACCTCACGGCGAGGGCACTGGAACGCGGACGCGCACGCCGCGATCGCCGGATTCCTGGAGCCGGAAGTGCGCCGCCTGATCGAGGCGAGCGAGCCTAACTGAAGAAGGCGCGCTGGATCAGGTACTCCTGCTCGGCCAGATGCATGGCCTGGCTCCCGGCGGCCGGGCTGCCCGAGGGCGGTCGTCCGCAGAAGCGGAGCTTCCGGTCTTCCGGCAGGCGCTCGTGCATCTTGCCCAGCACGAAACTCCAGGCGCCCATGTTCTGCGGCTCTTCCTGGACCCACAGCAGATCATGGGCTTTCGGGTATCGGCTCAGAATCTCCATGAGATCATGGGAGGCGAACGGGTACAGCTGTTCGAACCGGATCACGGCCACCTTGTCCAGCTTGTGCTGGTCGCGGAAGGCCATGAGGTCGTAGCCGACCTTGCCGGAGCAGAAGAGGAGTCGCGTGGCCTCCGTGTCCCGAACCACGTCGTCCAGGATGAGGTGGAAGCGCCCGTCCACGAAGTCCGCCGCGCGGCTCTTGGCGGTGGCCGAGCGCAGCAGGCTCTTGGGCGTCATCACGATGAGCGGCTTGGGCGGGTTCTGGTGGACCTGCCGTCGCAGCAGATGGAAGTACTGGGCCGCGGTGGTGGGCATGGCCACCCGCATGTTGCGCTTGGCGCACAGCGTGAGGAAGCGCTCCAGGCGAGCGCTGGAGTGCTCCGGACCCTGGCCCTCGAAGCCGTGCGGCAGCAGCAGCGCCAGCCGGCTTTTCTGGCCCCACTTCTCCTCGGCCGAGGACAGGAACTGGTCCAGGATGATCTGCGCCCCGTTCACGAAGTCGCCGAACTGCGCTTCCCAGAGCACCAGCGTGTCCTCCGAACTCACCGAGTAGCCGTAGTCGAAGCCGAGGACGGCATACTCCGACAGCAGGCTGTCAAAGACGGACAGCTGGTTCTGGTCGTCGGAGAGGTGGTTCAGCGGGCAGTATTCGTCTTCGTTCTCCTGATCGATGAGAACGGAGTGGCGATGCGCGAACGTGCCGCGGCGGGAGTCCTGTCCGGACAGCCGCACCGGCGTCCCTTCCATGAGCAACGACCCGAACGCCAGCGCCTCGCCCGTGGCCCAGTCCACGGAGTCCTCGTCCAGCATGCGGGCCCTCGCCGCCAGCTGGCGGACCAGCTTGGGATGCGCCTGGACGCCGCCGCCGGGCCGGCTGGTCACCTCCAGGATCCGGTCCAGGGTGGCGCGATCCACGCTGGTGTCCACGGACTGGTTGGCGTCGTCGTTCAGCGGCTCGCTGGGCAGAATGGGTGTGGGCGGGCGGCTGTCCTGCGTGGCTTCGAACGCCGCTTCCAGCCGCGACCGGAAGTCGGCCAGTGCCGCTTCGGCTTCGCTCTCCTGGATGTCCCCGCGCCGCACGAGCGACTCCGTGTACAGCAGGCGCACGGAGCGCAGGCCGCGGATGGTCTTGTACATGAGTGGCTGGGTGAAGGCCGGCTCGTCGCCCTCGTTGTGGCCGTGGCGGCGGTAGCACATCATGTCCACGACCACGTCCTTCTGGAACTCCTGCCGGAACGCCAGCGCCAGTTCGATGACCCGCACGCAGGCTTCGGGGTCGTTGCCGTTCACGTGGAAGATCGGGGCCTGGACCATGCGCGCCACGTCGGTGGAGTACACGGTGGAGCGCGCGTCCACCGGCGACGTGGTGAACCCGATGCCGTTGTTCACGACGATGTGGATGGTGCCGCCGGTGCGATAGCCCTTCAGGTCCGCGAGGTTCAGCGTCTCCGCCACGACCCCCTGGCCCGCAAAGGCCGCGTCGCCGTGGATCAGCACCGGAAGCACTTCCTGCCGGAGGGCGTCCCCGCGGCGGTCCTGCTTGGCGCGGACCATGCCCTCCACCACGGGGCCGACCGCTTCCAGGTGGCTCGGATTGGAGGCCAGCGTGAGTCGCAGCGCGCCGCCGCCGGGGAGCGTGTGCACGCCGGTGGCGCCCAGGTGGTACTTCACGTCGCCGGAGCCGTCGAGGCTGTCCGGGTCCAGGTCGCCTTCGAATTCGCGGAACATCTTTTCGTAGCTCTTGCCCAGGCTGTTCGCCAGCACG
>BQJX01000203.1 GCA_021604925.1 Gemmatimonadota bacterium | reverse complement strand
AACTTGCTGCCGTGGCCGCGAATCGACGCGCCGCAGTGGTTGAGGAAGTCCGCCAGCGACACCACTTCGGGCTCGGCCGCCGCGTTCTCCATCACCGTGGTGCCGCGCGCGGTCGCCGCGGCCAGCAGCGCGTTGCAGGTGGCGCCCACGCTGGACACGCCAAAGGTGATCTTGCCGCCCCGGAGCCCGCCCTGGGGCGCCGTGGCCACCAGGTAGCCGTGCTCCACTTCCACTTCCGCGCCCAGCTGTTGCATGGCCATCACGTGCAGATCCACCGGCCGCGGACCCCAGGCGCATCCGCCCGGCAGCGACACCCGCGCCCGTCCGAGCCGCGCGAGCAGCGGACCCAGCACGTACACGGACGCGCGCATGCGTCGCACGAGATCGTAGGGAGCTTCACACGAGGACAGACCGCCGCCGTTCAGGCGAACCACGTCGCCCGCGCTCGAACCGGAGATCCCGAGCCCGGCCAGCAGCTTGAGCAGCGTATCGATGTCGCGGAGCCGGGGAACGTTGTCGATGACCAGTTCATCATCGAAGAGAATGGCCGCCGTGAGGATCGGCAGCGCGGCGTTCTTGGAACCACTGATGGGGACCGTGCCGTGCAGCGGCCCACCGCCCTTCAGGACGATCGCATCCACTGGTTTTCCCCTCCCGGCCACACCGCCCGAACAAATCGATCCCGACCCGCAAGGTCCGGAAGCGTCCTCACCTCCGTGTACCCTGCCTCCTCCACCAGCGCCATCACTTCTGCACCCTGGGTTTCGCCCATCTCCAGGATCAACGTGCCGCCCGCGCGCAGGAACGCCCGCCCGCGCCGCGCGATCCGCCGGTGGAAGCCTGTCCCGCCTTCGGGATCAAAGAGCGCCTCCTTGGGATCGCCCAGCCGGACCTCCAGCGAGAGCGACTCCGCCTCCGACGGGGCAATGTACGGCGGGTTCGACGCCAGCACATCCACGCTTCCTTCCAGCTGTGCAAACGCCGAGAACAGATCGGACCGGCGAACGTCCACGTCCACGTGATTGCGTCGCGCGTTCCGACGCGCCACGCGCACCGCCCGCGGATTCCAGTCCCCGGCGGAGACGGCCACGCGCCGTTCGTCGCGAAGGGCGGCCGCCGCCGCCACGGCCACCGCGCCGGTCCCGGTGCACAGATCCAGGATCTGCACGCCGCCGGGGCGGCCGTCTCGTGGCTGCTCGCGCCCGCGTTGCCGCGCCGCGTTCACCACCTCTTCCACGAGCAGCTCGGTCTCGGGACGCGGTATGAACACGCCGTCCTCCACCTGCAGCGTCACGTTGTGGAACGCGGTCTCGCCCACGATGAGCTGCAGCGGGACGCCGCGGGACCGGTCGCCCACCATGTCCCAGAAACGCGCCATCTCCGCCTGGCCGATCGGCTCGTCCGACTGGACGATCATGCGACCGCGATCCAGACCCACCGCCGCCTGCATGAGCAGACGCGCCTCGTGCCGCGGGTTCTCCCGGGCGTCCCCGGCCGCTTCCACGAGCCGCTGCGCGCCCGCGTCCACGAGCTCCTTCAGGGTCTGATGGGTCACTTTGCCTTCTCGCCGGTCAGGTGGTCGCTGATGACGCGCTCGCGGAGGGCGTCCACGATCTCATCGAGTTCGCCCTGCAGCACCGCATCGATGTTGTGAACGGACAGCCCGATCCGATGATCCGTGACGCGGTTCTGCGGAAAATTGTAGGTGCGGATCTTCTCCGAGCGGTCGCCCGTTCCGATCTGGCTCCGGCGCGCCTCGGCGCGCTCCGCCGCCACCGACTCGCGCTCCTTCTCCAGCAATCGCGCCCGCAGCACCCGCATGGCCTTGGCCTTGTTCTTGTGCTGGCTCTTCTCGTCCTGGCACGTGACCACGAGCCCGGTGGGGATGTGCGTGATGCGCACCGCCGAGTCGGTGGTGTTCACGCTCTGTCCGCCCGGGCCCTGCGACCGGAACACGTCGATCCGAAGATCGTTCGGAGAGATGGACACGTCCACCTCTTCCGCTTCCGGGAGCACGGCCACCGAAACCGCCGACGTGTGGATGCGCCCGCTCGTCTCCGTCTGCGGGACGCGCTGCACGCGATGGACGCCGCTCTCGTAGCGCATCTGCCCGAACGCGCCTTCGCCCTGCAACGAGAACACCGCCTCCTTGATGCCGCCGATCTCGGTCTCGTTCGTTTCCAGGGTCTCCGACTTCCATCCGTGGCGGTCCGCGTAGCGGATGTACATCCGGTAGACCTCGGCCGCAAACAGCGCGGCTTCGTCGCCGCCGGTGCCGGCGCGCACTTCCACGATCGCGTTGCGCGAATCATCCGGATCGCGCGGGATCGACAGAATGCGAAGCTCCTCTTCCATCTCGTCCCGGCGCGGCTCCAGCTCTTCCAGCTCCGCGCGCGCGAGTTCCTTCATCTCCTTGTCGCCGCCGGCCAGGATTTCCTTGGCCTCGGCGATGGCAAGTTCCACCTTCTCGAACGCCGCCGCGGCGTTGGCCAGATCCTCGATGGCCGCGCGCTCCCGGCCCAGCTCGCGCAGTCGGTCCAGGTTCGAGGACACGCCCGGGCTCGACAGAAGGTCATCCAGCTCCCGCAGGCGGGTCAGGGCCATCTTCGCTCGCTCGTTCATGCGGGCGACTCCCCGGCGGCCGGCGAATTCAGGCGCGCCGCCACCTCCGCCGCGCGCGCGGCCAGCTCGGGGTCCGGCTCGTGCGCGTTCAGATCGCCGGTGAGCGCCACCTTGAGCGCGGCCACCGACACTTCCAGCTGCGTATCGTCCGGGATCGCGGTGGTCATCAGTTGCAGCCCCTTGCCGGGCGCCGTGAGCATCTTTCCGAACCACGTGTTCTCGATCTTGGCGGACGCGCGAATGATCTCGTACGAAAGCCCGCCGATCAGCGGCACGAACGCGATGCGGATCAACCGCTCGCCCACGGTCTCCGGGCGTCCCAGCGTGGCGAACACGAAGATCGAGACCAGCATCACGAAGAACAGGAAGCTGGTCCCGCAGCGCGGATGGAGCCGCGGCCGGTCGCGGGAGTTCTCCACCGTGAGGGGAATCTCCGCCTCGTAGTTGAAGATCGTCATGTGCTCGGCTCCGTGGTACTGGAACACGCGCTGCATCTCACCCCAACGGGTGATGGCAAACAGATACAGGAAGAAGATGACGAGACGCACCACTCCGTCCACCAGGTTGTAGACGACCCCGTTCCGGATGCCGGTGAGATCCGTGAGGATCAGCGGCAGGTAGAAGAAGAGGCCCAGCCCCAGGGCGAACGAGAACAGCATCACGGCTCCGAATCCGAGCTTGGCCCAGATGGACGTCTCGTGCGTGGCCTGCCCCTCTTCCTTGGAGGCTTCTTCCGCGCTGTACAGGAGGGAGCCCGTTCCCACGAACAGCGATTCCACCAGGGTGACCGCCCCGCGGAGAATCGGCAGCTTGAACGGGAGGAAGCGCTGGGTGAGCGGGACGTGGTCGTCGTACCGGACGGCAATGCTGCCGTCCGGTCGTCGGACCGCCGTGGCAACGCCACCCGGTGCGCGCATCATGACCCCTTCGATGACGGCTTGGCCGCCTACGAGGGCCTGGGGTTTCTTGGCCACTGGACTTCCCGGGAAAGTCGGGCTATTCGGCGGCCGGCGTATCCGTGGCGCCGGCCTCGCCTGTCGCGGCGTCCTTCGTCTTCTTTGCCGCTTCGACCTTTTCGTAGCGCTTCCGGAAACGCTCCACGCGACCCGCGGTATCCACGAGCTTCTGCTTGCCGGTGTAGAACGGGTGGCAGTTCGAGCAGATGTCCACGTGGATCTCGCCGTCCTGCGTGCTGCGCGTCTCCCAGCTGTGGCCGCAAACGCACTTGATCACGGTGTTCTTGTACTCCGGATGGATTTCGGCTTTCATTTTGTTGCTCCTCGGGTTGGGGGAACGTCCGCTCCCCGGCCGATTTCAAAAGGTTCCGGCTAACCGCCGGTGGTCATGCTATCCAGGAACTTCTTGTTGCTCTTGTAGGTTCCGAACCGATCCACCAGGAACTCCATGGCCTCGATCAGGTTCAGGTCGTTCAGGTACTTGCGCAGGATCCACGTGCGGTTGATCGTGGTCTGATCCAGCAGGAGCTCTTCTTTCCGGGTGCCGGACTTCTGCAGGTCGATGGCCGGATACACGCGACGATCCGCGAGCTTCCGGTCCAGCACCAGCTCCATGTTGCCGGTCCCCTTGAACTCCTCGAAGATCACCTCGTCCATCCGCGAGCCCGTCTCGATCAGGGCCGAGCCGATGATCGTGAGGCTCCCGCCGTCTTCGATGTTGCGCGCCGCCCCGAAGAACCGCTTGGGACGCTGCAGCGCGTTCGCATCCACACCACCGGACAGGATGCGTCCCGAGTGCGGAATCACCGTGTTGTGCGCACGGGCGAGACGCGTGATGGAGTCCAGCAGGATCACCACGTCCTTGCCGTACTCGACCAGGCGCCGCGCCTTTTCGCTGACCATCTCCGCCACCTGCACGTGGCGCGTGGCCGGCTCGTCGAACGTGGAGCTCACCACCTCTCCGCGCACGCTGCGCTGCATGTCGGTCACTTCCTCCGGGCGCTCGTCGATCAGCAGGACGATCAACGTGATCTCGGGATGGTTGGCCGTGACCGCGTTCGCGATCTTCTGCAGCAGGACCGTCTTTCCGGTGCGCGGCGGGGCCACAATGAGCCCGCGCTGCCCCTTGCCGATGGGCGACAGCAGGTCCATGACCCGGGTGGAGATGTCCTCCGGATCGTGCTCCAGGCGGATCCGCTCCTCCGGGTACAGCGGCGTGAGGTTGTCGAACAGCGTGCGACGGCGCGCGGCCTCCGGGTTCTCGAAGTTGATCGCCTCCACCTTGAGCAGGGCGAAGTAGCGCTCGCTCTCCTTGGGGGCGCGGACCTGGCCGGAGATCGTGTCGCCGGTCATGAGGTCAAAGCGCTTGATCTGCGACGGCGACACGTAGATGTCGTCCGGGCCGGGCAGGTAGCTGTAGTCGGGGGAGCGCAGGAAGCCATACCCCTCGGGCAGGATCTCCAGCGTACCCTCGGCAAAGATCAGGCCGCTCTTCTCCGTCTGCACTTCCAGGATCTTGAAGATCAGCTCCTGCTTGCGCAGCCCCGAGGTCCCGGCGATCTGAAGCTCGTTCGCCACGGTCACCAACTCCGGCATCGTCTGGTTCTTCATGTCCGCCAGGTTCATCTTGGCTTCGGACGTGACCTCGGCCGGGGCCTTGGTGGCCACACGAGGGGCCTTGGCCGTGGACTTGCGCGCGGTCTTCTCGTTGGTCGCGGTATTGTCTCGGGGCATAAATCTCTCTGAGGATCTGGCCGGAGCGGGATGAAAACCCGACTCGCGAGGCGCGCGGAGAATGGACGAGGTCGGCAGACGCCGGCTTCGGGCGGTGCTTCCTTCGACGGTTGGTCGGCAGGGAGACCAGAGTGCGGTGCGGCGGGCGCCCGGAATCTGGCCCGCGACCTCCGAATCGTACGGAGCCGCGCCCCTTCTGTCAATGTCTCGAGCTAGCCCAGATCCCGGCGGACCCGCTCCCCCGCCCGCTCCCAGGGTCGCTGGGCCTCCTCCTCCATCCGGGCCCGGAGGCGTTCTTCCCCCTGCTCGTGGTCCCGGAGGCTCTCGGCCGCAAAGTCCCCGCTCCGGATCTCTTCCAGGATCCGCTGCATCTCCCGGCGGGACTCCGGTCCGACCACCCGGGGACCCCGCGTGAGGCCCCCGTAGCGGGCGGTCCCGGAGATCAGGTCCCGCATCCCGGCGGGCCCGCGCTCGTGGACCAGGTCCAGCATCTGCTTCAGTTCCTGGACGCAGGAGTAGTAGGCCACCTCCTCGGAGACGCCCCCCTCGGTCAGGACCTCCCAGGCGTTGCGCATCAGCTCCACGACCCCGCCCACCAGGACCACCTGCTCGGCGAACAGATCGCTGATCACCTCTTCGTCCAGATCGGTGTCCAGGAGGCCGG
>BQJX01000202.1 GCA_021604925.1 Gemmatimonadota bacterium | reverse complement strand
AGTGCGATTGCGGGCAAGCGACCCAGCTCTACCGGGCAAGCCACAGGTACGCATCCAAAGGCGCCCCCGTCGGTGCCCCCACGTTGACCTGGGGATCGGTATCGCTCAGGCTGATGGACCAGCCGTACAGGATCGGCTCCTGCGCAACGGCATCCGTGGCGAGGGCAAAGCACAACCCCAACGCTGTGATCAGACGAGTCATCGGCAGGTCCCTCCTGCGTCGGAGGAGGCGCGGCGCGCGGCGGCGTTCACCGGTAGAGCGATCTCACCGCTCCCCAAGTCGACCGCTCCCTGCCGTCCTCCACGCTCGTCGGAGACTCGATCTGCAGCACCATTTCGGCCACGCGAATCGGGCCCTGCGGACAGCCACCAAACGTCAGTCGCAGCTCTTCCTTGGTGCCCGCGTCCAGAGGTGTCCCCAAGGCGGGGTTCAGGTTCAAGGCCAGGTACTCGGCGCCGCTCACCTGAACATCGAAGTCGATGGTCGTCATGCCGTCGTTCGTGGTGCAATCGAGCCAGAGATGGAGACTCGCCAAACCGTCCGGGAGCTCCCCTGTGTTCAACCCCGGGTCGGTTGCACTCGAACTCACCATCCAGCCATACGAATAGTCCGGGCCCTTTCCGCAAAACCCCACCTGACACGGCAATCCAAGCGCCGAATATCCCGTGACGGCCGACGCGTGGGATTGCGGGGTTGCCAAGCAGTCCATTGTAATGACGTCGGTGTTTCCCTCCGACGGCACCAGGCAGACGTCCTGCGCCCGGGTTGACGAGACTGCGAACAGCGCGACGATGACGCCCAACAGGTCACGGCCGCAACGTTTCCAGGTCATCGTGGATCGACCCCTCTCTGTATTCATGGCGGAACCTCCTCGGCCGCCAGCCTACCAGACCGGGCCGGTCGAGATCACACTCTTAGTCCTTCGCACGCCTCCCATCCTCCAGAAGGCCATCGTCCCTTGCGTCGGTCGAACGCGTTCGATCCGCCGTCGATTCTGAGATCGTACCTTCGTTGTCGGTGATTCCGAGGGATGGACAACACCGACAACCTGTACCGGCCCTTTCGAGAGGGGATGGCGATCCACTACGGGGGTACGTGGGGAGGCGTGAGACTGCCGGAGATGGCAGACCGCTTCCGAGAGGAGATGGCCCGACGTTTCGATGCGGCGCTGAAGCTCGTCTATTCCGGTCCGGAGGGTGAGCACTTTTTCGCGAACCTCGACGAAGTCCTGCAGGTGAACGAGTCGAACTTCCACGACACGATCGTGCGGCTGATCGGGGACTAGAGACCGGTCCTTGAACCGCACGAGTTGGCTGGGGTAGAGTTGCTCAGGAGCTGCCTAGGAGCTTTCGGAGCGACCCGGGAGGTGCCCGAATGAGAGCCACTCTCCTCTTCACGATCGCCGCAGCGTGCGTTCTCTCCGCATCCGGATCCACGTCCGCGTCCACCTCCTGTGTGGATCACACGCTCTACGGCATCCCCCGCACCAGTTCGCCCGTGAACCACTCCCCGGAAGATCTTCAACTCGTCGGCGGGCTTCTCTACGCCGCCACGTACAACGGTCTGCACATCTATCAGGAGTCGAGCGCGGGAGTCTTCGCCGAGGTCGGCGGCGTGAATACGGGCGGCGTCCCGACCGGTGTGCATGTGGCCGGCTCGCTGGCTTTCGTCACCGCCGGGAGCGGCGGACTTCACGTCATCGACGTGACGGTTCCGGAGACTCCCGTACTCCTCGCGAATGCCATCGCGCCGTGGGCACAGGACGTGGCGGTGGCCGGTTCGCACGCGTACGTCTCGCTCGCCCAGGGCAACGGGGTCGTGCGCGTCTTCGACATCTCCGATCCGAACGTTCCGTCCATCGTGACCACCTGGACCTCCGGACTCGATGGCTACGCCGCCAAGATCCTGGCGCAGGACGACCTCGTCTACCTGGCCACGGGATCCGGACTGGCCATCGCCGATCTCACGGACCCGCTGAGTCCGCAGCTTCTCGGCCTGGCACCGACCACCGGCGTCGCCTCCGATCTCTTTCTGGAGGGAACACTGGCGTACGTCGCGTCCGGCGAGTCCGGACTTCGGATCATGGACGTCTCCAACCCCGCCGCTCCGTTCGAGGTGGGTGCGCTGGTGCTGCCGGAAGACGCCACGTGGGTCGCGGTGGTCGGGGATGTGGCCGTGGTCGCGGGCACCCTCGCCCAGGCGATGGTGGTGGACATCTCGGATCCGACCAACCCGAGCTACCTGGGGTACGCGCCGGTCGGGATGGGGCGCGACGTGGTCCCCCTGGACGAAAGCCGCGCGGCGATCGGCGTGTTCACGGGCGTCGGCGGGACCGGCGTTCTCGCCACGATCGACGTGGCCGACGTGGAGACCACACCGTCCCTGGGGCGCTACATGGACGGAGCGCGCCTCAACGATGCCCAGCTGCACGGGAACCACCTCTTCGGTCTGGTGGGCGGTGCGGGATTCGAGATCTGGGACGTGAGCGAGAGTCCGCTGGCGAGTCTCGTGGGCGCGTACGCCGGCTACGGGTTCGCGGACTTCAGCTACTCGTCGATCGGTACGGACGGCGAAACGGCCGTCCTCACGGCAGTGTATGATCCAGGGCTGGGCGGCCCCGTCTTCTTGATGGAGCGCGTGGACGTGTCCGATCCCGCAAACCCCGTCTGGACCGGCATTCGCACGACGACCCCCAAGCCGAACGCGAATGCCCAGGTGGTGGACGGCACCGCGTGGGTGGTCTCCGAGTCCATTGCCCTCGTGGGCTGGGACGTCACGAGCCACTTCGCCCTGACGTCCAGCGCGATCGCCACCGGGGGACTCCTCAATCGTTTCGAGATCCGGGGCGGGCTGGCCTACGCGAGCGGGAGCGGCCTGGAAGTGTTCGATGTGTCGGTCCCGGCCGCCGCGGCCTCGATCGGGTTCGTGCCGGTCCCGGGCGGGTCACGACACATCGCGTTGAAAGACGACTGGGCCTATCTGGCGGGTGGATCGGGCATCTTGACCGTGGTGCACGTGAGCGACCCGACGGTCCCCACCATCGCATCCTCCCTGGACCTCTCCGCATACACGTCCTCGTGGGGACTGCGGGGTCTCCACGCGGAAGATTCGTTCGTCTACGTACCCACGCAACACACCATCCAGGTCGTGGACGTGTCGGATCCCTTCGCCCCGGTGCGGGTCACGGAGTTCTCGGCGCCGGAGCCCGGACGGACGGAAACCGTGCTCGGGATCAACGGTGCCTTGGGTCTGTTCCCCTCGTCGTTCGTGGCTCCGCTGCAGTGCGGCGCGCAGGCAACGTCCACCGTGGCGGTGCCGTCCGGGCTGCGCATGTCAGTGCAACCGAACCCGTTCCGCGACGACCTCTCGATCCGCTTCTCCACCCGGGCGAGCGGAGTCGTCCGCGTGGACGTGGTGGACATCCGCGGGCGCCTCGTGAAGCGGGTGGCCCGGGAGACCAAGCCGTCCGGATCGCACGCGGTCCGCTGGGACGGCCGGGATCAGGTCGGGGTGCGAGCTGCGCCGGGCGTCTACTTCCTTCGTCTGGAAACCGGGGACGGAACGGCTTCGCAAAGGGCCGTGCACGTTCGGTGAAGGCATGAGTTCGGGATCGCGCCCCAGGGTGGCTCCGCACGCTCGCGTCTAGAACAGACCGTTGTCGTTCTTCGATTCTCCGGGGATGACCTGAAGTGGACCTTCTTCCCGGGGTACTCGGTCTTCATGCGTTCGAAGTAGTCGATGAACGCTTCCTTGCCGTCCCCCACATGCGGGTTGTGCTGGATGTACACGTCACCCACGTACCGCTCGATCGCTTCGCGCGGCCGGCACTGATTGAACATGGGGTCGTAGAACGCCTGCGCGCTTGCCTTGTCCCGCTCAGGCCCCAGGACCGGCCCTCGCTTGACAATCAGCGGCACGATTCCCATAATAGAATCTGATTCTATTTTGAGGTGTCCGATGCCCGAGCATGCCGTTCGCTCCCCAACGCAGGCGAGAGCCCGCCGAACCCGCGACCGGCTCATCGACGCCACCGAGCGTCTCCTGCAACAACGACGCTTCGAGGACGTCTCCGTGGGTGACATCGTCTCGGAGGCCGGCGCTTCCGTAGGGTCCTTCTACCATCTGTTCGAGTCGAAGGAAGCGATCGTCCCCCTGGTGTACGCCCGATACGGCGAGCGTCTCGACCGGGACTCGCAGGCGTTCCTGGATCCTGAGCGCTGGAACGGGGTCTCCCTGCTGGAGCGCTCCACCCGGATCATCCGCGTGGGAGTGCTCCTCTACCGTCGGAATCAAGGGCTGATGAGAACCGTGGCGCTTCACGCCCGAAGCCGCTCGAACGCGGTCACCGAGGAACAGCACACTCAGCGGGCCACGTTCTACGATCGCCTCGCCGACGTCTTCCTGGCCTGCCGTACCGAGATCACCCATCCGGATCCGGATGCCGCCGTTCGGTTTGGCCTCTTCGTGGTTGCCGCCACCTGTCGCGACAAGATCCTCTTTGCGGATGCTCCCCAGGCGCGCTCTCTCCAACTTGACGATCGGGCGCTCGCCAACGAACTCGCTCGTGTGTTTGTCAGTTTCCTGCAGGTCCCAAACCCCAAGGAGAGGTCATGACCAGGAACCAACGCAATCCCTTGGCCGTCTTCCTGCGGATCCTCGCACTGATCGCCGCGGCGACGAGCGGAGACGTCCGGGCCGATCCGATGGGTCACACCTGGGTCGGGGGCATCGAACTTCCGAACCGCTACTTCTTCTTCGTGGCGCAGATCGATTCGGGGGCCGAACCCTCCACGGGAACGCTCTACTTCGCGGATGGCGAACCGGCGCCGGTGGCGATCGAAGCGTACACGGAAGACCGCGTTCGGATGATACTGCCGGCAGACGGAACCTCGTATGCATTGGACGCCAGAGTCGATGACAACGAACTCAACGGCACCTTCTCCCCAAAGGACGAAGCGGAGCCCACGTTTCCCCTTCACCTGGTCCCCATGCATCGGATGTCGATGGAGAGCCTGGAGCGGTTCACCGGAACCTATGTCTTCGACGACGGCTCGCAGCTCCAGGTGCGAGCTGTGTCCCCCGGATACCTTCGGACCTACGCGGCAGACCAAGGGCGCTTTCACAATCTCTACCCCACGTCGGACCGCGACTTCCTGCAGGCCGCGGATCTGGCCCGCCCGGATGATCAGGTGACCGTCGCCTTTCGCTCGGATTCTCTCGAACATGGAACCCGGGGCCCTGCCCGCCGAGTCGCGGATGCACCGCTCCATCTGGCCTGGGCGGAGAGCGAGGGAGCCGCCGTGGTCGAGCTGGTCGAGGGCACGCCTCTTCACCTGCTCCGGGTGAGCGCGGGCGCATTCGGCATGGGTTCGCCCGTGAACGCGCGAGACGCGGAAACCCTGTTGGGGTTCGAAGAGGGAATGATCCGGCAGATCGAGCATCCTCAGCGCCCCACCGAGATCACAACGGACTACTGGATGGGTCGCTCCGAGGTCACCAACGCCCAGTTCCAGGTCTTTGTGGATCAGGAAGCCTACGTGACCACGGCCGAGCTCGAGGGCTCGGGTCTGCTGTGGATCGACGAACAGTTCCAGCGGATTCCCGGCGCGTGCTGGCGACGTCCGGGACGCGAGATCCAACCGGACGAGCCGGTGGTGCTGGTGAGCTGGCACGATGCCAGCGCGTTCTGCGACTGGTTGTCCCGGGCCACGGGAAGAGAGATGCGGCTCCCGACCGAAGCCGAGTGGGAGTACGCGAGTCGAGCGGGAACCGCGTCCCTCTACGCCCATGGCAACGATCCCGCCGGACTTGAGGACTACGCGTGGTTCTCCACGAACGCCGGTGGTCGACCTCATGCGATCGAAACGCGGGCCCCCAACGCGTGGGGCTTCCACGACATGCATGGCAACGTGTGGGAGTGGTGCGCCGACTGGTACGAACCGGTCGACGCCGGTACTCCCGCCGTGGATCCGTCCGG
>BQJX01000201.1 GCA_021604925.1 Gemmatimonadota bacterium | reverse complement strand
TGGTACGACCGCACCCGGGACCCGGGAGAACTCACGCCGGCCGATCCTCCGGACCCGGCCGAAGCGAACCGAATGCGGGCCCGGCTCGACGACTGGATCGACGATGTGGTGCCCTTTGCGGATCTGGTCGAGGTGGACGGCCTCCGCGAGCAGCTCGAGGCCCTGGGGTACGTCGAGTAGGCCGTCCCTGGCCAGATCCGCCCCCTGCGGCCGGCACGGCCCGGCGGAACTCACCCTCCCCTTGCGGCTTGAGTCCGCTCCCGGCGGCTCCGATATCAACAGCATGGATTCGCGGCCCCGCGCCGTCCTCCCACCCCCGTCGAGAGCGCCCGCCTCAGGGTGCCGTGAGGATGCCCCCATGTTTCGAGTACGCCTTCCCGCCGCCCCGACGATTCTCAGCCTCGCCCTCCTGGCGCTGTTCGCCCAGACCCACCTGGCGGGCTGCAGCGCACCGACCGCTCGGTTCCAGGTCCGCCTGCCGGCCGAGATCGATGTGGGAGACATCGAGCGCGTGGCCGTCGCCGACTTCGACGGCCTCCAGCAGTCCGGCCTGCTCGTGGCCGCCAAGCTCACGGAAGGAATCGTCTCCAACGGTCGCTTCCAGATGTTCGAGCGCGAGAAGCTCCAGGACATCCTTTCCGAACGGGAGTTCAGTCGCTCCGACCATGTGGACCCGGCCACGGCGCACCAACTCAAGCTTGCCGGCGTGGATGCGTTGATCTTCGGCGTCGTGGATGTGTACAGCGTCGACGACCAGACGGGCATCACCAAGGTGGAGAAGAAGGTCAGCACCGGGGAGTACGAAACGGTCCAGGAGAACGACGGCCAGGGTTCGACGCGCGAGGTGCAGAAGGAGATCGTGGAGACGGTCCTCGTCGATCGCGGGCACGTGATTCGCGAGGGCACGATGGGAGTCACGTTCCGGATGGCCAGCGTGAACACCGGGCAGATCGTGGCGATCAAGGCGGAAACGGTCCACTTTTCCCAGAAGGTCTGGGAGGACGAGAGGCAGGACCTGCCGGCGAAGGAAATGATCCTGGAGAGTCTCTCGCGCGAGGTGGCGCAGCGCTTTCTTCGCCAGATCCAGCCGCAGGTCGTGATGCGGACTGCCCGGTTCGAGAACAACGAGGCCGCCGAGACGGAAGTGGGCATCAAGTACGCCAAGGCCGGACTCTGGGACAAGGCGGCCCTGTCGCTTCGCTCCGTGGCCGTTGCCATCCCTACCACGGCGTCCGCGCACTACAACCTCGGCCTTGCGTACGACGCGCTCGGTCAGCACGGCTCCGCCGCCGACTCGATCGAGCGGGCGATCCAGCTGGACCCGAAGGACCGCTACATCCAGGTGCTCGCGCAGGTTCGCCGCAACGCGCAGGACACGGCGGTCCTCCGGAATCAGGAGGCGGGACTCTAGGCAGCCAGCCCGTCCGGTGCCGGGGGCAGTCGGTGCAGGGGTCAGTCGGTGCCGAGGGGTCAGTCGGTTCGCGGCTGGAAGTCGTCGTCGTCGGGGTCCTGCGGCGGCATCGATTCCAGGATCGTGTTCAGGAACACCTCGATCTCGTCCGCTGCGATCGCGTGCGCTCGCTCGTTCGGATGATGGTCCCCCGGATGGACCCAGAGGTCCTTCGCGTCCCGACCCCGGAACGCCGGTAGCAGGTCCAGCACGGGAATCCCCAGCCGCTCCGCTTCCGCGGCCACGAAGCGGTGGACCTCCGTGAACGGATGGTCGTCATCCAGTTCGTAGAGCATCGGAAAGAGGACGAGGCCGATCCCCAGCCCGGCCTCCTCGGCGATCTCCGCGGCGCGCCGGAAGCCGGCCCGGGTGCGGCGCCAGTCGGCTTTGGCCGCGTCGGCGTAGGGAAGGTACTCCCCCGGTTCCCGGAAGAACGGCGCGCGGTAGAACCGCTCGATTCTCTTTGCCTGGCGGCGCGTCGCCACCCGGTGCTGCACGTGGTCCCAAACCAGACTCCACCGGGCGAGCCCGGACGGCTGCGTCAGGTTGGCACCCACGTCTTCGCCCATCTCCATGATAGTCTCGTGATTGTACGCGTCGTTCAGATAGAACACGATCAGCACCACGTCGGGAGCCAGCGCGAGCCACTTCCGCTCCAGGTACAGGACCTCGTCGGCCGTGTTGTAGCCTCCGCACGCCGCGTTGAGGAACTCGAACCGGGGCGAGCCGCCCTGGCCTTCGTTGAATCGACGCTCCAGGCGACGCAGAAACGTGTCCTCCTCGCGGACGCCTTCCCCGAACGTGAAGGAGTCCCCGAGGCCCAGAACGCGGAACGTCCCGCGCGGCTTCTCGACGGAGATCTCGGGGCCGCGCAGCCCGAGACGGTTGATCGCGAACTCGACTCCGTTTCCCCGGTCAAAGTAGCCCCGGGGATTCGACGGATAGACCATTCGGATGCGGATCCCCGGAACGAACTCGCCCGGCAGAATGTCACGCGAAACGGTACTCGGCCTCTTGTGGGGCTGCGGTCGGTCCGGGCGGTCCCAGGCCGCGCCGCCGGACGGAGAGTCCCGGGGGATTGCGTACCAATCCGGCGCGCCGTAACGGGCGGGTTGAAGGTCCAGGGTCCGCAGGACGATCTCGAGCACCAGGAGTCCAACCGCCGTGCCCAACAAGACGGCTGCCGCTGCGAACCACGGCCTGGCTCTGGGAGCGCCGGGAGGCGCTCCACGTTTCGCCATCTCGCTCTCCGAAGCAAGAACGACCGGGAGTGGCGCGCGCCGGCGGTGAAGACCACGGCCGCGCGCCCGTTCGAGCCTCTATCATCCCAGAAAGCGCGCGGATGATCAACCGTTCACCCTTTTGGCAGCGAGCGGCCGACTGCCGTCGCCCCGGGCGCGGACCCCGCTACGCCCACTCCCCCGCTCGCATCAGCGGCGTGGACTGTCCGTCGGCGGACAACCCATCGATGTCCAGCTGGTCCGAACCGATCATGAAGTCCACATGCGCCAGACTGTGGTTGGCTCCGGCCGCCTTCAGGTCCCCGGCGGACATCTCCGTGCCGCCGTCCAGGCACTTGGGGTAGGCCTTCCCGATCGCCACGTGGCACGACGCGTTCTCGTCGAACAGCGTGTTGTAGAAGAGAATGCCCGACGCCGAGATCGGCGACCCGTGCGGGACCAACGCCACTTCGCCCAGTCGCGCGGATCCCTCATCCGTTTCCACCAGGCGGCGCAACGTGTCCTCGCCGTCACGAGCCTTCAGGCCCACGACCTTCCCGCCGGCAAACGTCAGTGAGAAGTCGTCGATGAGAGTCCCCGCGTAACTCAGCGGCCGCGTACTGGCCACGGTGCCCTCGGCGCGCTCCCGATGCGGCAACGTGAACACTTCCTCGGTCGGAAGGTTGGCGATGAACTCCTCACCATCGGCCGCCAGGCCCGTCCCCCCCATCCAGACGTGGTTCCTGGGTAGCCCCAGCGTGAGATCCGTCCCCGGACCGGTGTACCGCAGCGCGTCGAACTGGCGCTCGTTCAGGTAGGCGCGCCGCGCGGCCAGATCCGCGACATGCTGATTCCACGCCGCGATCGGGTCGTCCAGGTCGGCGCGCGTGGCGGCAAAGATCGCGTCCCAGAGCCTGGCCACCTGTTCGCCGGCCGGCGCCTCCGGAAACACCTGCCGGGCCCAGGCGCCGATGGCCGCGGACGCCACGCACCAGTTCACCTTGTTCGCCATCACGGAAGCCGAGTACGCCTGCAGGTACTCCTGCGTCATACGCTGCACCTTGGCGACCAGCTCCGGGTTCTGGTCCTTGAGCAGACTGGGATCGGCGGCGTGGATCGCCAACAGGGCATCCCCGCGGGCCACTCCCTTGATCACTGCATCCGCGCGGGCGGTCGGGATCTCATCGAACGTCTCGGCCTTCGCGTTCGCGAACCGCGACAGGGTCACGGCGTCGTCGACCCAGTGGACCTCCACCAGCTTCGCCCCGAAGCGGTACGCGGCGTCCGCGACCCGGCGTCCCAGTTCGGCCGCCTCCACGGGACACGTGAGGTGCAGGCGCTGGCCGGGACGGATGTTCACTCCCTTCCGGACGAGGAGCTCGGCGTAGTTGTTCAGCTTCCGCTCGAAGGACGCGGACATGAAGACTCCTTTCGATCGCAACGGACCGTGTGCGTGATCTACGTGGCGCGGGTATCGGGTTCGACGTCGATCGGACCACCGCGCCGTCGCCGCCAGGGCGGCTGCAACTTGAACCACAGGAAGGGCGCAGCCAGCACCAGCAGGTCTCCGGGCAGCCCCGATCCCTGCACCACTTCCCGGAACTCATCGTCCGTTGCGGCGGCCTCCAGCCGTAGCGTACCGGTGAGTTGGCCCGTCTGGAAAGTCCGATCGAGCCGCGTCAGGGTTGTCCCGCGTCCCAGGTACGATGCCAGGACCGGATACAGGTCCGCAATCGCGGTGGCTTCGGTGCCGCTGATCCGGTTCGAATAGCGCGTCCGGAATCGCGGCAGCGTGACGCGGTGGGCGTCCACCACGTAGACCGTCATCGCGTGGCGTGTCGCCGCGTTGATCGACACCACATCGAGCGGGAGATCGAACTCGGGCGCGGTGTAGCGGAACTCCACCGGGTCCACCGTGGTGTCCCAGCCGCCGTTCGGAACCGGCGTACCGCTGCGCAGCTTCATGGCGGTGAAGAACCATCCGTCGGCGGCCAGCGGATCGAACGCGGAGGTCACCGTGCTGTCCGCCAGATAGCCGTTGTCGATGAGCCAGGTGGTGAGAGCGGAGGGATCCGTGGAGGTCACGATCGTGGCGTCGAAGGCGCCCACCGTGAGCTGCGAGTGAATGGTGAGCCCATCCGTGAAAGCCCGATCATCGGCGACACCGGCCGACTCTACTCCCGCGCCGCCGCAATCCAGGCCTCCGGATCCGGAGCGGCGGCGGGTCTGCGGGGCCGTCAAGCGGGCCGCCTCGGACCAGATGCCCCCGTCCACGGGGGTCAGCGCCGGCAACGCCGGAGTGGGCACGATCAGTGCGAAGTCGTTCGCGTCTCCCGAGAACCGGATGTTCGGGATGAGACGCACGTCGTCGCCGTTCCGGATGACCAGGTTGATCTGTCCGGAAGACTGGATGAACTGATCCGGCGGCCCGACGGGACAGCAGATGGCCCCCGCGGCAGCCGGTGTGAGCGCCAGGAATGCCAGGACACGAACGGCGACCTGAGAATAGGTCATGAGTCGTTCCTCGGAGGGGTGAGTGGGGCGTGATCCAGACTGATTGAAATCCCGAGCGCGAGCGAGCTGCCGCTGTAGCTGAGGGGAGCCACTTCGCGCCCGTAGTCGACGTTTGCAATGAGATCCAGCCGCTGCCGGATCCAGAGGGTCCAGTGATCGCCGGCCCGGAACTCGGGGCGCAGTTCCACGAACGCACCCGTCGTGGGCGAGGAGCGGCTCACGCCGGCTCCCTCCCATCGCGTGAGCAGGCTGCGCGCCCCGAGGCCGAGGAACACGCGCAGATCCTGATCCGGATTCCCGTTCAGATCGAAGCGTGCACCGAGCGTCAACGGGACGAGATCGTAAGTGGCCCGGCCCCGGTCCTCGAACGTGGGATCCGGGGTGAACTCGCTGCCGGAGGCATGGACATACTCGACTTCCAGGAACACGCGCGACCCGGCGTTTCCCACCGCGGAGGAGATGCCCAACAGGAACGCCGGGCTGGCTCCGTAGGCTGCTCGGTGATCCTCATCGAACGGCGAAAAGTACCCGGCGCCGGCGTCCAGGTACACGTCGGCTTGGGCGGGAGAAACCGCGGCCAGGAACCAGGACGCCGCAAAGCCGACCCCCGCGGCAGCAACCACGCGCGCGGCTCTCGGGCCGCCACGTCCTTCCATCGATCGTGTCATGAGATGCCTCTAGGGGACACGTTGGGGGCGAGTGGTTCGGAGGGGAAGACCGAGGCAGCGGCGAGCGTAGCAAACACGCGACCGGGCGGCAACCCGGCAACCCCTCGCCAACGGCGTGGCCGCCAGCG
>BQJX01000200.1 GCA_021604925.1 Gemmatimonadota bacterium | reverse complement strand
GACGGATTTCCGTGAGCGTGTCGGCCGCGTAGCCGTTCGCCGGGATGACTGCGTCGTAGACCAGGACCGTGGAGCCGGGCGGGGCCTCCGTGAACGGCAGCGGCGCCACGCTGATCTGCGAGGCGACCATGCCGTCGACGGTCCGGTCGCCCGCCGCGTTGACCGGGAACGAGTTGGAGTAGGTCACGGCCTGATCGAACGTGACGGATCCGCTCGCGGTCAGCCGAAGGTCCAGGACATCGCCGTCGCGCATGGCCAGGGGGAGGTCCGCGCCCACGAGCAGGGAAGCCGCGGCGAGGTCCGGAAGGAACCGGCTCAGAGGACCGAAGGACACCACGCCGGAACTCGCGGCGCTGACGGCCAGCACGCTATCGATTCCGCTGTCGATCTGGCCGTTGCCGTCGTCAAGATAGAGCGTCAACGTGCCAAGTTCCGCGTCCAGGTCGGCCGCCGTCCCGGGGCCGGTGGTCGAGTTGTCGAAGTCGAGCTGCTGCAGGGTGACTCCACCGGGTTTGGTCACCGCGATCGACAGCTGGAACAGGAGCGCATCGGACTGCGCCGGGCTCACGTCGGTGGACGGCTGCGAAGCACTCAGCGCGACGTCGGCGCCGAAGACATTCACGGTGGCGAAGTCCGATTCGTCGCCGGGCGCGGGGTCGGTCTCATTCACCGCGTCGATGGAGGCCACGTTCACGATCTCGGTTCCGGCCGTTCCCGGATCGACAGTGGCGTCCACGAGCAGCACCGCACTGTCCGCGGCGGCGACCGTGCCCACGGTCCAGATCCCGGTGCCGCTCAGGTAGCTACCCTGGCTGGGCGTGTCGGCCACGTAGGTCAGTCCCGCGGGAAGAAGGTCGGCCACCTCCACGCCGGTAGCCGGCTCGGGCCCCAGGTTGTTCACGACCAACGTGAAGCGAACGGGATCGCCCTCGCCTGGCGTCGGATCGTCCACGCTCTTGGCCACGCGCAGATCCGCCTGGGGCAGATCGCGGAACGCCGTGTAGTAGTACGTCTCGGCCGCGGTGTTCACTTCGGCGGAAGTGCCCACTTCGAAGCCGCCGGGCAGCATCCCCTGGATCCTGTCCAGGAACCGGATGCCGGACTCCAGGGGCTGGGAGTACCCCACCGCCATCGAGTCCGGCCGGTGGACGGTGGGCTCCGTGCCTTCCTGGCGAACCAGCACGTACGAGGGCTGGAACCCCGGTGAGTTGATCGCGGTGTCGTCCGTTCCCGTTCCCAGGTACGAGTCCACGTTCACCTGCCCCGGGGCGTTCTTCCAGGCGATCCAGTGATGGTCCTTCGCGGCATCATTGACCGAGTTGTGCGTGCCCAGAAGAAGGCCGGTGGGAGTGAAGTCCTTGATCCGGTCGATCTTGACCGCGCCGGCGCGGAATTCGAAGTTCTCGTTGACCGGTTGGTCCGCGAAGCGCTGGGTGGCCTGTTCCCCCTCCGCGCTGAGTACCACGGCATAGTCGGGTTGCATGCCGGTCACGATCGGTCGATCGTCCAGGCCGTCGCCCACATAGGCGCCCAGTGCCATCACGCCCGTGGCGGCCCGCATGGCGACGTACTGGTAGGCACCCACTCCGGACTGGTTTACTTCGTTCGAGCCGCCGACCGTGAATCCGTCGTCGTCCAGCGACACGATCCGGTCGGTGTAGAGAGCGCTGAAGGATCCGACCTCCTTCGACAGGTCGCCCAGCATCGACGCGGTCTTCATCACGGGCGGTTCCCCGGAACCACCCTTGATCAGCACCACGTCCGGCCGGAACCCGAGCCCCGTGATGGTCTGGCTTGCCGCGCCGTCGCCGTTGTACTTCCCCACGGCCACGCGGAACTCCGGGACCTGCACGTCGATGTCCGTGAAGTCGGAGTCGTTGCCGCCCACCGGGTCCAGCTGGTCGAGCGCACTGACCGAGGCCGTGTTGCGGAGGGAGGTGGTGGCGGTCCCCGGATCCACCCGGGCGACCACGGACAGCGTGTCCGCGTCGCCGGTCTGGATGTCACCCACTGTCCACAGGCCCAGCGCATCGTCGTAGGTTCCCTGCGTGGCGGAGTGGATCTGGAAGGTGACGCCCGCGGGCAGGAGGTCCGAGATCACCACGCCGGTGGCGTCGTCGGGGCCGTTGTTGCTGGCCACGACCTGATAGGCCACGGTTCCGCCCTCGTTCGGGGCGGCGTCGCTGACCTCGGTCACGATCTGAAGATCGGAGGTGGGGCCCAGGCTCTCCGCGAGGGAGATCCAATGAATGCCGTCTCCGACCTGGTTCAGTTCTCCGCTGCCCACCTCGAACCCGTCGGGCAGCAGCTGCTGGATCACGTTGGGGGAGGGCCCGCTGAACGAGATGCTGAACCGGAGCGTCTGGTCGCCGGCCAACGAGGCGGGCCGGAGGAGGGCGTCTCCGCCGTCGCGCTGTGCCACCACCAGCGAGGGTTGAAACCCGGTCCCGCCGATGGTCCGATCATCGAGCCCGTCCCCGGGATAGGTCCCTTGGGCTGCCTGGCCGACGCCGGAGTTCCACGCGAGAAAGTGATAGGTGTTTCCAGACCCGTTCACCCGGGCGTCCGTACCCACCTGGAATCCGTCCGCCTCGAACGCTTGCACGCGATTCGGCCCGGCGCTTCCGGAGCCGGCGAACGGAAGTGACGAGTCCCCCACCAGAGTCGCAAAACGGTGGATGCCTTCGGTGGTGCCGCTTCCCAGGACCCAGACATAGGCCGGCGAGAATCCGATTCCGGAGATGCTCCGGTCGTCCAGGCCGTCGCCGTCGTAGGCGCCCACCACGAGGGCGGTGCTGGCCGCCTGCATGGCCGTCCAATGATACGTGACGCCGGAGAAGTTCACATCCGAAGCGCTGCCGATCGAGAAGCCGGCGGCATCGATCGACGTGATCTTGTTGGAGGCGAGGGCAGCGCCCGACGTGGGGGTCTTCGACACGTCCCCCACCATGGAGGAAGATCGAACCACGGCCGCGCTGAGTCCGCCGGACTTGATGACCACCAGATCCGGCTCGAAGGGGAGTGCGGACACCGGTGAGAACGGCGAGCCGGTCCCCACGTAGCTGCCGGTCATCAACCGGAATTGCCCGCCCTGCACCGTGAGCGTGGCGTGCTCATGGTCGTTGGTGGAGTTGGCATCCGTCTGGTCCAGAGCCGACACACTGGCGTGGCTCGTGA
This sequence comes from Gemmatimonadota bacterium, assembly GCA_021604925.1. Classification (GTDB taxonomy): domain Bacteria; phylum ARS69; class ARS69; order ARS69; family ARS69; genus BQJX01. The sequence continues at coordinate 2,803 of BQJX01000200.1, read as the reverse complement.
AGAAGCTCCCCGCAAGTCCGGCCGGGATCGTGACGGAAATGTCCAACGTGGCCGAGTCTCCGGCCGCGATGGTCCCCACCAGCCAGTTCCCGCTGCCCGGCGTATAGCTGCCCTGGCTCGCAACGTCCGAAGCGTGGTTGAGCCCGGCGGGCACGGGACTCAGGATCTGCACTCCCGTGGCCGGGTCCGGTCCCGCGTTCAAGGCCGTGATCGTGAAGGTGGCCGCGCCCAGTTCGCCGGGCGTGGGGTCGTCCACGAGGTTGGTGACGGCCAGATCCACATCGTTGCCGCCCGGGGCGCTCGCCTCGACCACCAAGCGCGGACGATCCAGTGGATTCCCGTGCTCGCGGCTCGCGAAACTCGATTCGTCGTCCGTTCCCACCGAGCGAATCATGAGGCCGAAGTTCTCGCTGGGGGTGTCCACCCAGGTTTGAGCGAGCGCGGTGAGGTCGGCGGTGACGGGACCCAGAGAGGGGGCGGTGAAGGATCCGTGGACCACGGAGTTGTCGTAGGACCAGGCCGCGTTGACCCACTTGGCGCCGCCTTCGTTGAAGATGCCGATCATCTCGAAGATCTGGAGCGGTTGGCCGGTCGCGTCCACGTCCAGCGTGGTCAGATGCAGTGTGGCGCTGCTGACGGTGGATCCCATCGGGATCTCCGTGAGATCGAACTCGAGCAGCGTCCGGAGGCTGTCTCCGGGAGTGGACTTGCATCGGAGGGTGGTCTCCGATCCGTGCGTCACCGACGGGGACGCGGACTCCTCCAGGTAGGTGTCCGCAATCGGATCCAGGTCGTACTGCACGGCATCGGCCGGCGCCGCGGCCATCAGCCACTCGCCCACCACAATCGCAACGCCAAGGCGTCTGATCTGGAACCTGAGGGAACGCACGGTTCTTTGCCGATCTTCCAGGGGCGTCCCGGACCTCCATAGCATCGGCGACTGCAAGCTCCGGATTGATAATGGAAACGTGGGTTCGATTGGGCGATGGGACCCGTTTGATGATCGTCCTTTCGAATGCTTGGACCGCTGGGATTCCGTACGGCTATGAAAAAACAGCATTTCCGCGACCACCTCCCTTGCCCTGGCCCCTGGCCCGGGACCCTTTTGGGAGAGAATCGCCCCGATCGCCTGTGAATTCCTTCCCCCTGGGTCGTTTCCAGGGAAAGGAGGCGCAAATGAGCGCGATTGGATTCGAAGGAACGATGGCAGGAATCTCGGTCTTGAACGCCAGTACGCTGGTTCTGGCGACGGGACCCGCCAACCGGGTATGGGTGATCACCGGAAGCGGCGGCGGACAGGCCCTGTTCACGGGCGCGGTTCGATCGTCGGACTCGCCGGGTTGTCCGATTCCGAGCGAGGACGCGGCGGGGCGGTCGTTTCCCGTGGACCTCTCCGGCAAGACCGTCCGGTTCACGGTGGCGCCCGGGTTCAGCTTTCGCAGCATGCATGGGGTCTCGCTGACCGTTCGGTCGCTGGAGGGCACGCAGCCGGTCCTGTACGACTGGGAAGGCCGGATCCGCCTGTCCACCACGGTGGTGGGTGGCTTTGAAGTGATTGGAACGGCCGAGCGCTACGGGACCCGCTGGCACCACAACCTGGATCTCTCGTTCACGATCGGGGCCACCGAAGTGGAGGCCTTTGACTACCTGATGACCGGGGATCCGAACGACACGGCGGGTCTGCGACGCGCGGCCGAACGGGTCCGTTCGGGGCGGTCGGTGCACGCGGTCCATCGCTGACCACGGCTCAGTTCGTACCCTGACGCGAACCGGACTCCCGGGTAGAGTAGCTCCGGGAGGCCGTCATGCGTCAAAGGACCCGTCATGCTTGAGGCACTGGGACGCGTTCTGGCGCGTTACCTCACGCAGCCGCGCACGCGGGGCGTTCAGCCGGCGACCAGCAAGCCGGAAGCCCTGGCGGCCGCGCTGCGCGTGGGCGATGTGCTGCTGGTCGAGGGCAACACCCGCATCAGCAGCGCGATCAAGTACCTCACGCAGTCGAGCTGGTCGCATGCGGCGCTGTGCGTGGGGCGCGCCCCCGGTGTGCCCGCGGTAGAGGATCCCGACCACACGTTGATCGAGGCGGATGTCCGCGCCGGTGTGCGCGCGGTGCCGCTCAGTACGTACGCCTCGTTGCACACGCGCATCTGTCGGCCGGTGGGACTCACGCCGGAGGAAGTCGACCGCGTGGTGGCGCACGCCGTCTCCCGGCTGGGACATCAGTACGATCTCAAGAACGTCTTCGATCTCGCGCGGTACCTGATTCGGACGCCGCCCATCCCCACCCATTGGCGACGAACGCTCCTCACGCTGGGCAGCGGGGATCCGACCCGGGCCATCTGCTCTTCCATGATCGCGGAAGCGTTCCAGTCGATCCCGTATCCCATCCTGCCGCTCGTGTTCAAGGAGCGTTCGCAGGACCCGGATTGCGTGGACTGCGAAGAAGAAGTGCTGCAGGTCCGGCCCGCGAGCCTCATGGCGCCGCGCGACTTCGACGTGTCACCCTACTTCGCGATCGTGAAGCCTGCGATCCAGGGGGGCTTTGACCCGCACGGATTGAAGTGGGCGCCGGTCATCGATAGAGCGCCTTGATCCGGGCTCACGACTCGTCCATTTGCGAGGCGGACGTGTTCGCGGGAACGCAGTCATCCCGCGGAAACCGTGCGTCTGCCAGGGGCCGGAGTACGCCTGCGATTCCGGGCAGGAAACGCCCCTCGCATTGCCGCTTGGCTTTGCACGGCGCGTCCTCCATCATTGAGCGACACCCAACATCGATCGCTACGCCAACTCGGCGACGACGCTG
>BQJX01000199.1 GCA_021604925.1 Gemmatimonadota bacterium | reverse complement strand
CCCCGCAGCTCGCCGGCGATCACCCGGAGCAACGGCCGCTCACTCCGGATCCTGCCCGCGCCCGAAATAGACGCGGAACTCCTCGCGCAGGCTCAGCTCGTTCAGGATGTGGCGGCCGGCCTCACGCGGGTGGGCGAATCCTCCCGGAATCGGCGCGCCGTACTTCCGGTAGATCGGCTCCCGCTCGGTCATCAGCTGGTCGATCCGCTCCGCCAGGTCCTCCCCGGCCCGCAGCAGGGGGCGCCGGGCGGCCCAGGGGCGCTGACAGCGCTCCAGGACATCGGCCTTGTCCACGTTCAGCCAGAAGATGGGGCCCTGCACGGCCAGGATCTCCATGACCGGCTGGTTCAGGACCAGCCCGCCCCCGGTGGACAGGACCAGATCCCGCTCCGGCGGGAGCTCCTCCACGATCTGGGCCTCCAACGCCCGGAACGCGGCCTCACCGCGTTCCCGGAAGATCTCGTCCACGGACATACCGACCCGCTCCACGATCACCGCATCGGTGTCGAAGTGGGGCCATCCGAGTTGTCGGGCGAGGGTTCTTCCGGTCGACGACTTCCCGGAGCACATGAACCCGATGAGCGAAACCCAGGGCAAATTCTTCCTCCGAACCAGAAGATACCGTGGATTCGCCGCGGTCGAAACCCCCACAGGAAAACGCCAGAGGTGTTTCCACCCCTGGCGTCCTCTCGGGCGCCAGGCGCCCGATCCCCGATGAGGGGATCTGCTAGGCGTCGTCCGCGCGGATGATGCGCGGCGTGACGAAGATCAACAGCTCACGCTGCTCCTTGACGTCGTTCGTGCTCTTGAACAGGTGACCGAGCACCGGCACGTCCTTGAGATAGGGCACGCCCCGGACCACCTTGGACTCGTTCGTCCGGATCAGGCCACCGATCACGGCGGTCTGGCCGTCCTTCACGATCACTCGCGTAGCGGCCTCCGCCGTCACGATCACGATACCGCCCTGCACGGTGGCCTGCGCCGCAAGGTCGGAGACCTCGGGATTCAGGTCCAGCGTGATGCGGTCGTCCTGGTTGATGTGCGGCACCACCGTCAACTTGATACCGATCGTGGTGAGCTCGGTGATCGCGTTGCCGGACTCGTCGGCCACGACCAGCGGGATCTTTTTACCCACGATGATCTTGGCTTCCTTGTTGTCCGCCGTGGTGATCCGCGGGTTCGAGATGATCTCGGCCTTGTCGTTGCGCTCCAGCGCCTCGAGCTTGGCCGACAGGTCCGCGTTCTCGCCCACCAGGTTCAGATCGACCGTTCCCACGGCGCTACCCTGCGGAAGCGAGGCTTCCATGAAGTAGTCCGCGGACGCGTCGCCCTCGTTGAGGCCCGTCACGTCCCAGCGAATGCCCAGGTCGCGGGCGCTGCGAGCGTCCACGTCCACGAGCTTGGCGTTGATCTCGACCTGCGGCGTCTTGAAGTCCAGGATCTTGGCCATCTCACGCACGCGGTTCAGCCGCGTGAAGATGTCCGTGACGATCAGGGCGTTCGTACGCTCGTCGGTCTCGATCTTGCCACGCTGCGAGAGAAGAATCTCGAGAGGCTTCTTCATCTCTTCCGCCTTGGCGTAGCTCACGTGCACCACGTCCGTCTCCAGCGGCAGGAACTCCTCGCGCTTCCGCTCCACGACCTGCTCGTTCAGCCGCTCGTTCTGCAGCTTGTCCTGGGTCGTCACGCGGATGATGCCGAGTTCCTCCGACTCCTCCCAACCGAAGCCGTTCGCCCGCAGCACGGAGTCGAACGCCATCAGCCAGGGAACCTGCTCGATCTTTGCGGTGACATCGCCGTCCACTTCGGGACCGGCGATGATGTTCCGCCCCGAGAACTCCGAGAAGAGCCTCAGCACGGACGGCACCGCGGCGTTCTGCACGTCGAGGTCGATGAGAGCCATCCCCTCCGTGTTGATCTCGGTCCGCGCCGAACCAACCGACGGGGTCACCGCGAACGCCGTTACCAAGGCCAGGCCCAGCACGAAGCTCGACCGGAAGAATCCACGTCTAGCCATTCTTCACATCCTTCCCGCTTTCGAGTTTCAGCTGGACAGTCGTCGTGTACCCCAGCAGCGTCTGCGAACAGACAAGTGCATCGCGCTTCACACTCACTACACGACCGTTCTTGACACGATCCCCCTTGTGGAGAACGTAGCTCACACCCTCGGTGTCCTCCACGACCGCGAACGGCCGATCACCCGAGGTCACCACCCCCACCAGTGTTACGACGGACAGGTCCACGAGGTCGTCGCGCGTATCCGTTCCGATCAGCGACAGGAACGGGTCCCGTTGCCGGTTCGCACGGTACTGGTTGGACTCCTCGCGAATCGGTCCCTTGTCATCCTTCGTGGATCCCACATCCGCCACCTTCGCGGCCACGGCGGGACCCTCGATCTGCGGCATCGCCTCGTTCAGCCCGGTCGCCGCCGCCTCGACCGAAGTCGAAGGGGTGGTCGACGCGGTCACCGCCGAAGGAATCGGTGCCTTGTCCTTGGAGCTCGTCCCACCCGCAAACCCGGACACTGCCTTGTCGCCGCCGCCGCAACCGGCCACGGCCAGCGCCACGACGCCCAGCCCGAGCATCACGAGCGGACGCGGAGTTCGTGTTCTAATGACCACCACGTTGGCCTCCTCTCGCGTTCGCGTTTGCCTGCACGGGGGCGTTGCTCTTCGGCTGCGCGGCCGCGCGCTGCTGGTCATTCAGCAGCGTGTACGCCGCCATCTGGAGCGTGGCTTCCACCAGCTCCTGGGCGTCCGGATCCGCGGGATTCGCCACGTTCTTCATCTCCACCGAGTTCACGTTGATGATCCGCGGCAGGTTGCTCGTGCGACTCAGGAACATCCCGATGTCGTGGTAGCTGCCCAGCACGTGGATCTCGATCGGGTTCTCCATGTAGATGTCACGCGGCGCCGGCGGACGCGGCTCGAAGAGCAGGAAATCCACTCCGGAGCGTTGTCCGGCCACCGTCACCTGCGACAGAAGACCGGCCATTTCCTTCTCCGTGGGGAGAAGAGTCTTGGCCTCGTCCCATTTGGCCGAGAGCTGTTCGAACTCCTCGCGGACCTGGGGCAAACGGCTTGCCGTCTGCTTGGCCTTCATGAGATCCGCGGAGATCTTCTCGTACTCGTCCTCGAGCTGCTCGATCGAAGCCGACCGGGCCTGGTGCCCGAAGGGCACGAACGTGGTGAAGAAGAACATGTACCCGATCACGAGCGAGACGAAGATCACCAGACTGGCGATCTGCACGTTCGGGTCGCGGAAGTCGATATTACCCATTCCCTTCGGCCTCCTACGACTCGCTCGGGACGTCGGTGACAGTGGAGGTCACGGTGAATCCGACTGCGTTCTGTCCGTCCACGACCTTCCGCTTGGCCACGGTGAGTTCCGTGCCTGCGAAGAGTTCGGAGTTGTCCAGGTTCGTCATCAGATCCGACACGACCAGGTTGGAGAACGCGTAGCCGTCAATGGCCACCCGTTCCGGCGAGATGTTCTTGAGAGCCGTGAGCCACATGTAGCGCGGAACGCGGCGAGCCATTTCATCCATGACCTTCACGGTCCGGAAGCGGTTTCGATCGAGCTGGTCGACCAGCGCCAGACGACGGTTCAGCTCCTGCTCCTTCTGAACCATGTCGTTGATGAGCGCGATCGTCTTTCGATACTGTTCCGACTCGGCGCGAGCCTGCGCCACGTCCCGCTCCAGGGACGAGAGCTTGGCTCCCTGGATCATCATCATCGAGGTGCAGGCGACCAACGTGATTGCCAGCACTCCCAACGGGATGACCTTCATCTTGTCGAGCTTGACTCCCGATCCGGAAGCACGTCGCGCCTCCGACGGAAGTAGGTTGATGCGGATCATCGCGTCATTCCCCTCCCTTCCGAAGCGCGAGCCCGGTCGCCACCATGTAGTGGGGTCCGAGGATCGCAGGGTCTTCTTCGCCGAACGTTCCCTCATCCCATTCGAGATTGCGGAACGGGTTCGCGATTTCCACCGGCGAACCCTGGCGCTTCTCGATGGCCTCGCGGAGTCCCGGCGCGTACGCGGCCCCACCCGACAGGCAGATCCGATCGATGTGATCGGCCTCGCCGGAGGCGCGGAGGTACGACAGCGACTTCTCGATGCCCACGGCGAGTTCCTCGCCCACGAGTCCCACGATCGATTCGAGGTCGTCGCGGCGGTCTTCGCCGGGGTTCTCCAGGATGTTGTTCGCCTCGTCGTAGTCCACTCCGAGATCCTTCTGGATCGCCTCGAGAATGGCGTTGCCGGCGAACGACAGGTCCCGCGTGAAGTACGGCACGCCGTCCTTCACGATGTTCACGTTGCTCGTGAAGCAGCCCACGTTCAGCAGCAGCGTCACGGAGTTCTCCGGGTGCTCGTAGTTCCGCTCGAAGGCGTTCTGGACCGCGAACGAATCCACATCGATCACCGTTGCGGTCAGCCCGGCCGCACGAATCAGGTCCGCCCGCGACTCGAGCATCTCCTTCTTGGCGGCCACCAGGAGAACATCCATCTTCTCCGGGTCGCTTTCGCGGTTCAGGATCTGGAAGTCGAGCGAGACATCGTCAATGTCGAACGGAACGTGCTGTTCCGCTTCCCACTGGATGGCGTCGCGCGCTTCATCGACGGACATCTGGTCCATCTGGATCTTCTTGACGATCACGGCGCGACCGCTGACTCCGGTCACGACTTCCCGGGAAGTAATCCCGTTGAGCTCCATCAGTTCGGCGATGGTGTCCACGACAACGTCGCGGTCCATGATCTCGCCGTCTACGATGGCCTCCGGAAGGAGTCCGCAGCGACCGAACTTCACCAGCCTTGGCGTACCGTTGGAGTGATCAAACTCGACCACTTTCACGGAGCTCGAGCCGATGTCGAGGCCGACGATGCGGTTCGATCCCCGACTGAACTTGAACATGCTGTCCCCTTCCTTCGTTGAGGCCTTCTTCCGGCGGCCTGTCCCTATCGGGGCAAGGCAGTCACTCGTCGAGGCTTCCGGTTACCAGTGCCACTACCGGTGCCTCGAGCAGGTAGGGCGACTCCCCCGCTTCCCGGAAGCCCTCGCCCTGAACGTTGATCCAGAGCCGCAGGTCTTCCCCGCCGGTCGCCAGGTCGTCGTCCCCATCTCCATCGAGATCGAGTACGGCCACCGCCGCCGGCTCCGCGTGAAGCTCTCCGCGCCACCGGGGAGTCCCCGTTCGCGGTACTTCGAGCAACTCCACCCGGCCTTCCTTGCGAACCCAAACGAGCCACGATGCCGACGCGGGATCCGAAAAGCGCCCGGAAACCGCTCCCAGTGGCTCTCCCTCCCCGCGAATCAACGCCGTTCGGGTAGGGCTCCTTACGGATTCGGTATCGGCAGGGCCACTCCAGGACTCAAGCACTCCTTCATCTTCTTCTCCGGAGAGGATCAGCAGCGCCTCCCCGAGCCCCCCGCCGGCCGCAAGCGGAACCAGGGCTCGTACGCGGCCTCTTCCACCTTCCGGGGGTGAAAGCGTCCACCGGTGCGTGCGGCGGCTGGAATCGTCCGGGGACGCGCCCCAGACCTCCACTTCGCCCTCGGTGAGCCCCAGCAGCGCCACGCAGATCTCGCGGTGACGGTCCCCCGTGAGGTCCACGATGGCCACATGGTCCGGGGCCAGCCCCAGGTCCTCTATCTGATCAGGGACATCGGCCAGATCGCGCCGGATCTCCAGCAAACGCGAACTGCCCGCCGTGACCAGGTCCACGCCGCCGTCTCCGTCCAGATCGCCGATGGCCGTGGCCGCGATGTCGGGCCCGTATCCGATCACCCGGGTCGGCTCCAGACGTCCGGCCCCGCGATTGGTGTAGATGCGCAGGGTCCCGTCGTTCGACGGCACCAGCAGGTCCGCGCGCCCGTCCCCGTCCACGTCGACGAGCCTGCCGGCGGCCAGCGGACGTCCCGCGTCCACGGGAGGGGACGGCGAGAAACCTCCGGCCCCGCTCGCAATCCAGGGACGCGCAAA
>BQJX01000198.1 GCA_021604925.1 Gemmatimonadota bacterium | reverse complement strand
GTCAGCAATCCGCTCGCGCCCGATCCGTCGGAACCGGTCGGCACCGGCACGATCTGATGTCAAGCGTGCTTGTCTCGGCGGTTCGGCGGGGGATCTCGCAGGCTCCGGGCGCCTTGTTTGCGCCCGTTTCCCCCGATTGGTAGGTTGGACGCTCCCTGCTCCGGAGGACCCTTGTCCATGCCGCTGAGATCCACGCCTCAGAGAAACGGCCGGCCTTGCCGTGGCGTCCGGCTCGCGCTGGCGGTCGGCTGCTCACTGCTCGCATCATCGGCCGCGGCCACCGACGCACTCTCCCCCACGCACGCGGACGTGGAGTTCGCTCGCGTGGACGATCGCTCGCTCCCGCTCGATCTCTACCTGCCGGCCGGGGACACACCCGCGCCGCTGGTGATCTGGATCCACGGGGGCGGCTGGCGAGCCGGTAGCAAGGAAGAGTGCCCCGTTCGATGGCTCGTGGAGCACGGCTACGCGGTGGCCAGCATCTCGTATCGATTCACGGACGAGGCGATCTTTCCCGCTCAGATCCACGACTGCAAGGCGGCGGTCCGCTGGCTCCGCGCGCACGCGGACGAGTACGGACTTGATGCGGCCAGGATCGCGGCCGCGGGCGCCAGCGCGGGCGGACACCTGGCCGCGCTGCTGGCCACCACGGAGGGGATGGTGGAACTGGAGGGCACGATCGGGGAGCACCTGGACCGATCATCCCGGGTGCGGGCCGCGGCGGACTACTTCGGGGCGACGGACCTGGTGCTGCGCTCCCGGACCCAGCCACGCCGCGCGAACCGTTGGGGTTCCGTGGTCCATCGCCTGCTGGGCGGTGGTGCCAACCGGAAGACCGAACTGGCGAAACTTGCCTCCCCCGCCTACCACGTGACCCCCGACGACGCTCCGCTTCTGGTCTTCCACGGAGACCGGGACCAGACCGTGTTGCTGGACCAGTCGGAGCGGATCCGCGACGCGTACGTTGCCGCCGAGGTTCCCGTGCAGCTGCGCGTGTTGAAGGGTGGGGGACACGGAGGAGCGGCGTTCTACACGGGCGAGAACCGCGGGATCCTCTTGGAGTTCCTGGCTCAACATCTCGGGGGACCAGCGCGCCCCTGACGGTCCTCTTCACTGCACCGTGGTGTTGAACAGGAGCGCCCACACCTGGTTCGCCGCAAGATCGAGTTGCGCGTTGGCCGCGCCCTCGTCGCCCACGCTCACGGTCCGTGTTCCCGCGTGATAGCTCGCCGCGTCCGTGTCGGTGACGTCGGTCGTGGTGGGGGCGACCGAGACCGACGCGTAGATCGCGGCTTCCTCGATTCCGGTGCAGCTGTCCGAAGCGCATTCGCCCACGGTGTTGTCCAGACGGATCGAGGGGCCCTGATAGACGAACGTCGGGTCCAGGACATCCTCCACGCTCACATCCGAGCGCGCGGGCCCGCGGTTGTTGACGTAGATCAGGAACTGGATGTCCTGTCCGGCCCGCAACGTGGCTCCCGTGGGGATGGGAGTTCCGTCCGGCAGGTAACACCTCTTGACCAGGAACAGCTCGGGCAGAACCGTCAGACTGGCATCGTCCGAGTCGTTCGCACTGTCGGGATCGGACTGGTCCAGGAATGTGACCGCCGCCGTGTTCACGATCGTGGACGTGGCCGTGCCGGCGTCCACGGTCGCCGTGATCGTGAGCGTATCCGCGGCGGCATTCGCAACCGACCCCACGGTCCACACACCGGAACCGCTGTTGTAGCTGCCCTGGGTCGGTGTATCGGAGACGTAGGTGACGCCGCTCGGGAGCAGATCGGTCACGTCCACGTTCGTGGCGGTGTCGGGCCCGTGGTTGGTCACGACCACCGTATACGCCACGGTGTCCCCTTCTCCGGGGGTGGGTTCATCCACGGTCTTCACCAGGGCCAGGTCCGCGCCACTGGCCCGAAACGCGTCGGAGAACTCCGAGCTGTTCTCGAACGTCGTGCAGGCCGGAGTGGCGCACTCGGTGCAGGTCGAGGTGACCGAGTCCCCGGCCGCCCCGCCCACGCGGGCGCTGAACGCTTCCACGCCCCCGCCGAGATGGTTCACCTGCGTTGCGCCCGCGAACAGCTGCCCTTCGCCGTTGCCGGAGGGATCCACCCCGGACGGGTTGGTGAAGAATTCGATGCGGTAGTTCCCCGCCGGCACATCCAGGTCGAAATCCACGTCCAGCGAACCGGCCACGGCGACGGCAGCCGTGATCTCGGGAAAGTTCAACCGGTTGTTCGAGCCACCGTCCACGTCGCCCGGGTCGTTCTCCGTCACGCCGTTGTTGTTCAGGTCGATCCCCAGCGAGCCGTTGGAGTGGATCCGGTTCCCCAGGATCGTGTTTCGCGTCCCGCTCACGACGGTGACGCCGCGGAGCAGGTTGAAGGCGATCAGGTTGCCCTCCCCGGGAGTCGCTCCACCGATCAGGTTGTCGCTGCCGGAAGACTGGATCTCGATCCCGTCGTCGCTGTCGTTGCCGCGGTTCAGCGTTCCGCCGGCATCCGTGCCGATGTAGTTGCCCTGGATCGTGTTGTTCGACGTGTTGACCTCGATCCCCTCGTAGTTTCTCGAGATCACGTTCCGCTCCGCCGCGGTCGGGCCGCCGATCGTGGTATTCGAAGCTCCCGTGAGGACGGCGATCCCCACGTCCGAGTTGCCGGAGCCGCTGGAACCGTCGGGTTCCAACCCGATGATGTTCCCCACGATCCTGGCGCCGCTGGCCCTCAGGTTGATGCCCTCGTTGCCGTTGAAGTTGATCACGTTCCCGTCGTAGGGGCCGGTGCCCCCGATGGTCACATCCTGGGCGCGGACCTCGATCCCGTTGTCCTGGTTTCCCATCGAAGACGTGTTGCTTCCGTCCGTGCCGATCCAGTTGCCGGTGATCGTGGTGCTGTCCGCGCCGGTCTGAATGTAGATGCCGTAGCGTGTGAACCGCTTGATGATCAGGTTGTGGACCACGCTTCCGTCGCTGTTGGCGCCGAGAACCAGTCCGTCGACCGTGCCCGCAACGGAGTCCCCGTCCAGTTCGATCACCGGGGTACCGGAAAAGCTGGGGTCCGTGGTTCCGTCGATCCGGATCGACGACGCGATCGCGGTGATGCCGCTGGTCGGGGAAATGGTATGAGGTCCGGGGCCGGGGATGTTGAAGTGGATCGAGTCGGCGCCACCGGCGGTATTCGCGTCCTGGATGGCCTGCTCCAGGGAGCCGGCGCCGCTATTGGCCGTGTTGGTCACCGTGAACACCGCCGCGGCGGCGGGCGTCGTCAGCGTGCCGAGGCAAAGGGCGAGGGCGAGAGAGCCGATGTCCAGGATGTGACGCAGCTGTGCCGGCAAGGTCAACGCTCCCAACAGGTTCGTGGCGGAGGGCAACAGGCCTGTTGGGGGTATCGAGCGCCTTCTGGGTCAGGTTTAGGGAACTTGAACGGGAGGCCCCACTCCTGGGGCCCCCCGAGAGACTGCTTCCCGGCTAGCGAATCACGATCATCTTCCGGGACAGCGGCTTGCCGCTTGTCTCCAGGCGATAGAAATACGCTCCGGGCGCGAGCGTGTCCGAGCGGAACTCCGCCTCGTGCGCGCCGGCCGGCATCACTTCGTCCACGAGCGTGGCCACCTGACGGCCCGACACGTCGTACACCGCGAGCTTCACGCGTCCCGCCTTCGGGAGGCTGTACGAGATCCGGGTGTCGCCGCGATGCGGGTTCGGCGTGTTCTGCGCCAACTGCACGCGGGCCTCCGAAGCGGCAAGCTCGGCCACGGCAGTGGGCTCGAATCCGGAGATCTCACGACGATACATGGACCGACCGTACGTGCCCGCGATCACGTAGAAGTGTCCGTGGGAGGCAAGCTGGTCCACGTACGTCATGTCGGCCACGATGGCGGCAGTGGGCATTCCCGTGTTCCAGGTCTGCCAGTTCGTGCCGCCGTTCGCCGTCTCGAAGCAACCCATCTCCGTGCCCAGGTAGATCTTCGTGGGATCGGTGGGGTGCGCCACGATGCCACCGAGCGGCACATCCGGAAGGTCGCCGGTGATGTTGGTCCACGTGGCGCCCAGGTTCGTGGAGCGGTAGACCTTGTTTCCCGGCGTCCCGATGCCGTTCACCAGCGCGTAGCAGGTGGACGACTCGATCGGATGCCCGATCACGGATCGGATCTCCACGCCGGTGGGAAGACCGGCATCCCGCTGGTTCCACGAGGTTCCGTCGTGGATCCACACGCGATTCCCGGTGGTCGTGGAGGCCAGCGTGGCGTAGACCCCGGCCGCCGCCCCTGACCAGCGTCCCACGTCCACGTTCCGGACGTCGGCTGTGAAGGACCCGAACGTTGCCCAGGTGGCGGCGTAGTCCTGCGACTGGTACACGAAGGCGCCCGCATTCGTGTAGAGGTAGACGGGATTCACCTGATCGTTCGCGATCTCGGTGTACCAATCCGTGGACCCGGCAATCCCCACGTTCGTGTCGGCCCAGGTCAACCCCTGGTCGGTCGAGAACTTGCGCCGGAACGCGAGTCCGCCTCCGTACACGCCGTTGACGATCCAGATCCGCTGGCTGTCGTTCGGATCGATGGAGACATCCGAGCCGTCCCCGCCCAGGCGGTAGAACCAGGTGGAGCCGCCATCCGTGGTCATTGAGATCCCGTTGTCCTGCGACCCGCCGCCCAGCGTCAGCAGATCCGACGTGCTGCTGTGCACGTGCGTGTACTGCGTGATCGGAAGGTAGTTGAGGAACGACTGGTACCCGCCCCCGTTGTCGAACGACCAGCCGCCGTCGTGCCCGACCAGCTGGATGATGGATGTCCCGCGGGCTTGCACATCCCGGGTGAGACCCTGGGTCTGGTTGGGCGCGACATCGATCGTCATCCAGTCCATCGAGTGGAAGTCCACGTGCATGTGGTTGCTGTCGCTCGAGTCCACGTCCAACCAGCTGGCGCCGCCATCCGTGGTGCGCTTCCACGGCGTTCCCGCAGCGTACACGGTGTTCGCGTCGGTGGGATGAACGGAGATGACGTTGTTGTACCAACCCTGTCCGCCCATGTAGTTGTTGCCCGCGCCCGGCAGCGACACCGCCCAGGAGTTGCCGCCATCGGTGCTCTTGTAGACCCCGTCCAACACATAGCTGGGCGCGTTCTCGGAGAACGCGGCGTACACGATGTTCGCGTTCGACGGTGCCACCGAGATGGCGCCCCGCAGCCCGGTCGTCGCCACGGCCCCGGGCGGAGCGCCCCACGTGATGCCGCCGTCCGTCGTCATGACCGTCCAGGCGTTGCCGGCGCTGGTGAACGTGGTGTGGGCCTTGTTCGCGTTCGTGGGGTCCAGCGACAGGTCGAAGTGGATGCCGCTGGTCCTCCAGCTCCAGGTGGCGCCGCCGTCCGTGGAGCGGTGGGTTCCTGCGTTCGAGATGCCCAGGACCAGCGAACTGGTCACGTGGCGAATGCGATGGAAGATGCCGCCGGAGGACTCCGTGGACTGGGCCCACGTGCTGCCGCCATCCGTGGAACGGAAGACTCCGGAGCCCGCGCGGACTCCCCACTCCCCCGTGCCGATGACGAGGTTGTTCACGTTGGCGGGGTCCACGGAAACCGTTCCCACCGCCTGCGTGACGAGTCCGTCCGTGAGCGGCGTGACGGCCTGAGTAAGATCGTCATACTCCCACAGGCCGCCACTGGCGGCCGCGAGCCAGACCAGGATTCCACCGGTGCCCGGATTCACGACCGACTCGATGTCCAGGATCCGACCGCTGTAGAGCGCGCCGTTGTCGGTGACCATTCCGCTGGCGCCTACCAGGTCCCACTGCGCACCCGCACGAGACACGGGGGTCTGCAGCGCGTGGATCTGTCCCCAGATGTTGTCCAGGGTCTGGCGATCCAGCACGGCGCCGTGATCCTTGCCGTGCCAGTCATCGAAGAACCAACGCTCGCGATCGGGACCGGCCATCGGCTGATCGGGATCCAGCGGAAGATCGACGTCGACCGCCGGCGCGCCGGTGGAGAGCTCG
>BQJX01000197.1 GCA_021604925.1 Gemmatimonadota bacterium | reverse complement strand
GCGGTCCGGGCGGCGCGGGTGGGGTGGGCCGAACGGTTCCGATCCGGGCTGCACGAGGCGGAGCGACTGTACCTGCAGGATCTCATGCGAACGGCCGACGCGGTGGAAGGGCTCCAGGCGTTCGGCGAGGGACGGGACCCGGTCTGGAGGAACGCATGACCACCGAGCGCATCGACGAAGTCGTTCAACGCGCGGAGCAGCTGTTCCGCGATCTGGAGTTCCGGTCGGTCCGGAAGTGGAAGGACGAGACGGGCGGCCTGGCGGTCGGGTACATGCCGATCTACATCCCCACCGAACTGCTGCACGCACAGGGAGTGCTTGCGGTCGGGATCCTGGGTGGCGGCGATGAACTGGAGATCATTCGGGGAGACGCCTACTACCAGTCGTACATCTGTCACATTCCCCGGAGCACGATCGAGCTGGGCCTGAACGGCGCCCTCGACTGTCTGGACGGGATGCTCTTCCCGGCGATCTGCGACGTGATCCGCAACCTCTCCGGAATGTGGAAGATGCAGTTCCCGGACAAGCTCGTGCGCTATCTGGACGTTCCCCAGGACTTCGACCCGGAGATCGGCGGGCGGTTCTGGAGGTTCGAACTGGAGGAACTCGCGCGGGAACTGACCGCCCGGGGCGCTCGACCGTACGACGCCGAAGCGCTCCGGGAGTCGATCACGCTCCACAACCGGAACCGCGCGATCGTGCGCGAGCTCTATGCACTTCGACAAAGGGAGCCGTGGAAGGTTCCCACGCACGAGTTGTATCTCATCCAGCGGGCGGGGCTGGTGATTCCCCCGGAGGAGTTCGAACAGGTACTCGTGGAGTATCGCGACGCGGTCCGCGCGGACCAGGTCCGCACCCCGAAGGACCAGGCCCGGGTCCTTCTTACCGGGTCGTTCTGCGAACAACCTCCGTTCGGCCTGATCAAGACGCTGGAACGCTCCGGCTGCTACATCGTGGACGACGATTTCGTCCAGGTGCACCGCTGGATCGTGCGCGACGTGGAGACGACGGGCGATCCTCTCCAGAATCTGGTCATGGCGTTCCTGGAGGACTCCATCGAGAGCCCCACCCGGTACATCGCCGAACGCGCCAAGGGGCAGGACCTCGTCGATCGCGTGGCTGCCAGCGGGGCCGAAGGGGTGCTCTTCTGTGCGCCGAGCTTCTGTGATCCGGCGTTGCTGGACCAACCCATGGCCGTGGCCGCCATCGAGAAGGCGGGGATTCCGTGGACCGCGTTCAAGTACGCCGAGAACAACGGACAGTTCCAGGTGATCCGCGAGCAGGCGGGCACGTTCTCGGATTCGATCAAACTCTGGAGCGGGGAGGTTGCCGTATGAAGGGTTTCCCGGGAACGCCCACGGAGGCGCCGCCGGCCCACAAGGACGACAGCCAACTCCGGCAGAAGCAGATGCTCGCGGATCACTACGGCCGCCTCGCCAGGGCGGGGGAGACGGGCGAAAAGAACGTGTACACGTTCGTGCCCGGAAACCTCACCGAACTCGTGCGGAGTTTTGACCTGCTGCCCGTGCTGCCGGAGATCAACGCGTTGCAATCGGCAATGCGCGGGAAGTCCCGGGACTACATCGCCGCGGCCGAGAAGGCGGGGCACTCCGAGGACGTCTGCACGTACGTGAAGTGCGACCTGGGGATGAAGAAGGCGGGAAACGTGGGGCCCACCGGCGAGCCGCTTCCTGACCCGGACCTGCTGCTGCTTTCGTACACCGGCTGCTTCACGTTCATGAAGTGGTTCGAGATTCTCAAGCAGGAGTACGACGCTCCGGTCGCCATGCTGCATGTGCCCTACCAGGCGGACGGGATGGTCACGGACAGCATGCGGGACTACGTGGTCAAGCAGCTGCGGGAGAACGTGATTCCGAAGCTGGAAGCGGTTTCGGGCAAGAAGTACGACGAGGACCGCCTCCGCGGCATGCTGGCGGAGTCCGCGAAGGCCGAAGACGATCTCGTGTGGGTTCTGGAGTCCGCCAGGAATCGACCCTCGCCCATCGATGCGTACTTCGGCGGCGTCTACTACATCGGTCCCATCTTCACGGCGTTTCGCGGCACCGAGGACGCGGTGGACTACTATCGACTTCTCAGGAACGAAGTGGCCACGCGCGTGGAGCGCGGTCTGGGGCCGATCACGCCGGAAGGGGAGCTGGGGGAGGAGCGGTTCCGCATCGTGGTGGAGGGTCCGCCCAACTGGACCGACTTCCGGGCGTTCTGGAAGATGTTCGCGGATGAAGGCGCGGTGGCCGTGGCCTCCACCTACACCAAGGTGGGCGGCGTGTACGACAACGGGTTCCGGCACGACCCCGATCATCCGCTGGAGACGCTGGCCGACTACTGCATGGGTTGCTACACGAACCTGAACCTGCCGTCCCGCGTGGACATGCTGACCCGGTACGTGAAGGAGTATCACGCGGACGGAGTTCTCGTGAACTCCATCAAGAGTTGCAATTCGTTCAGTGCGGGCCAGTTGATGATGCTGCGGGAGGTGGAGAGCCGCACGGGTCGTCCGGCGGGCTTCATTGAAAGCGACCTGGTGGATCCGCGCTACTTCTCCCACTCGAACATCAAGAACCGGTTGGAATCGTACTTCCAGATGATCGCGCAGAAGCGGTCCGGGGCGGCCGTATGAAATACTGTGTCGGCATTGACCTGGGATCCACCACGACCAAGGCCGTGATCCTCGGGGAGGAAGGGCGGATCCTCGGTCGCGGCATCACGAACAGCCGGAGCAACTACAAGGTGGCCTGCGACGTGGCGCTGAGTGAGGCGCTGGTCGATGCGCGTTTCAATCTGGTACTGCAGGGCCTGGACCAGTCCGGCCTGGACGAAACCGAGGCGGCCGATGCGCTCGAGCTGCTGAGCCTCCGGTTCCGCGAGCAGCAGTACCGGAGTGATCTCGCGGCGTTCACGGAGGCGGTGCGGGTGCTCCCCGAGATGAAGAACGCGGAGGCCGAGTTCCGGGAGGCGTTCGACGAGGTCATGTCCGCGGTGGTGGGAGAGGCGTCGGAGCTGTTTGCGCCGGGCGCGTCGCGTCGCAGCGACTTCTTCCGCGATCTGCTGGCCAGTCGCTACCATCCGATGGCCGAGGAGGTCGTCCGCAAGGGAAAGGTCGGGTTCAACCGTCTCGTCGCGCTCTTCGACAAGGCCATCCTCCGCGTGGAGAACCTGCCCCCCGATCCCGGCCGTTTCGCTCCCTACGCCAAGGCCGCGCTGGCGGCGATTCCCGGCTCGGATCCGGCCCTGGTGCAGGCGGTGACCGCGGCGGCCGGCACCGAGATGGAGGCGGTGGGCAGCGTGGGCACCGGGTACGGGCGCGCCACGCTCCCGTTTCCGAAGGAGCAGATCCGCTCGGAGATCCTCTGCCACGGCCTGGGCGCCCATGCCATGTATCCGCGGACGCGGACGGTACTGGACATCGGCGGGCAGGACACCAAGGCGATCCAGGTCGACGACGAAGGGATCGTGACCTCGTTCCAGATGAACGACCGCTGCGCCGCCGGCTGCGGCCGGTACCTCGGATACATTGCCGACGAGATGAACCTGGGCGTCCAGGAACTGGGCCCGCTGGCCTGTCAGTCGACGCGGAAGGTCCGCATCAACTCCACGTGCACGGTGTTCGCCGGGGCCGAACTCCGGGAGCGCCTCTCGCTCGGCGAGAATCGGGAGGACATCCTGGCCGGCCTGCACCGCGCAATCGTCCTGCGGGCGATGTCCCTGCTGGCGCGGTCGGGAGGCGTGGACTCGGAGTTCACGTTCACCGGCGGCGTTGCCAAGAATCCGGCGGCGGTCGAGGCGCTGCACGGCCTGGTGAAGGACAACTACGGTGACATGAAGATCAACATCTCGCCCGACAGCATCTACACGGGCGCTCTCGGAGCGGCCCTGTTCGCGCGCCGGGGGCTCCTGAACCAGGAGAAGAGCGCCCAGGAGGTGGTGCAATGAGCCAGGACGTACCGCGGACTCTCAAGACGGCCGGCGTGGACGTCGGTTCCTCCTCGGTGAAGGTGGCACTGATGGTGGACACCGAGGGCGAACGCGCACAGCTCGTGTCCGGACAGAGTGAGCGGATCGGCCGGCGGGATCCCATCCAGGTGGCGGAGGGCCTCTACCAGGATTGCCTGCAGGAGGCGGGGTGGACCCGGGAGGACGTGAGCTACGTGGCCACCACCGGAGAGGGCGACATGCTGGAGTGGCACACCGGCCACTTCTACGGGATGACCACGCACGCTCGGGGCGGCCTCTATCTGGATCCCGAGGCGCGCGCGATCGTGGACATCGGGGCGCTGCATACCCGGGCGGTCGTGATGGACGAATCGGCCAAGGTGCTCGGGTATCGCATGACCAGCCAGTGCGCTTCCGGCTCGGGGCAGTTCCTGGAGAACATCTGCCGCTACCTCGGGATCACGATCGACGAGATCGGCCCGCTGTCGCTGCAGTCCGACGATCCCGAGCGCTGCTCTTCGGTGTGTGCGGTGCTGGCGGAAACGGACGTCATCAACATGGTGTCGCGCGGGATCTCGGCTCCGAACATCATCCGGGGCATTCACCAATCCATGTCCGGGCGCTACCTGCGCTTGCTGGCGTCCGCCAAGGCGCGAGGCGTGGTGCTCGTGACCGGGGGTCTCTCGCGCGACGTGGGCATCATGCGGTCGCTCCAGGAGTCCGCGGACGAACAGAAGACGCCCATCCAGCTGCGGTCCCATCCGCAGTCCGTGCTGGCGGGGGCGCTGGGGGCGGCGTTGTGGGGCGCCTTTCGCGTGCGCAAGCTGGCGACCCAGGGAGTCTCGCTGTCGTTGAAGACTGCAGTATGACGCCCGCCCCGGCCGACGGGCCGGCAACTGCGGCGGCACCGCTCTCCGGGCTGCTCTCGCTCCGGGATCGCGTGGCGGTGGTCACCGGAGGCGGTGGCGGGATCGGTCGAGCCGTGTGCACGCGACTCGCGGAGGCGGGCGCCCGCGTGGTGTCCTGGGATCTCCCGGGAGCCGCTTCCGGTCCGGGAGTCGACAGCGTGCCGTGCGACCTCGCCGACGCCGAAAGCATCCACGCGGCCTTTGCCAGGCTGGACGAACAGCACGAGCGACTCGACGCCCTGGTGCACTGCGCCGGAGTCACCCGGGACGCCGTTCTCTGGAAGATGACGGCCGAGGACTGGAACTCGGTGCTCTCCGTGAATCTGGACTCCGCGTTCCGTGTGCTGCACGACGGCATCCCGCGCCTTCGGGCGGCGGGCGGCGGATCCATCGTGCTGGTCTCGTCCATCAACGGCGAGCGCGGGAAGTTCGGGCAGGCCAACTACGCGGCGAGCAAGGCCGGCCTGATCGGCTTGGCCCGCACGGCAGCCCGCGAGGTGGGGGCGTTCGGGATTCGCGTCAACGTGGTGTCGCCCGGAATGATCGCGACCGGCATGACCGAGGAACTGCCGAGCGAAGTGCGCCGTCGCGCCGTCGGGGAATCGGCGTTGGGAAGGTTGGGACAGCCCGACGACGTGGCGCGCGTGGTGCTGTTCCTGCTCGCGGACGCCAGCTGTCACATGACGGGGCAAGTGCTCCGCGTCGACGGGGGACAACTCATCGGCTGAATCATCGGCTGACGAAGAGAGGCCGAGGAACGGAGGAGAGGAATGGAACGCACTCTCGAAACCGAAGGTCAGGTGGAGGTTCGCGGTCTCAAGGCGGAGGATCTCCGTCCGGTGATCTCACTGGACGCGAAGAACACGGGCCGCCGCCGCGAGGAGTACTTCAGAGTCAAGCTCCAGCAGAACCTGGCGGAAACCGGAATCAAGGTCTCGCTGGCCGCCGAAGTGGACGGGTGCTTTGCGGGGTTCCTGTTGGCGCGAGTGTTCTACGGGGAGTTCGGCTCGCTGGAGCCCACCGCCGTGCTCGACACGATCGACGTGGATCCGGGGTTCCAGCAGCGGGGCGTGGGCCGCGCGCTGATGGACCAACTCTGCGCGAACCTCAGCGGGTTGGGGGTGGGGATTCTGCGCA
>BQJX01000196.1 GCA_021604925.1 Gemmatimonadota bacterium | reverse complement strand
GGCGCCTACACGGTGACGGAGTTCGACCCGGCGGGCTACGTCTCGACCACCACGAACGCCGTGGCGATTACGGTGAGTTCCGGCTCCACGAATCGCATCAACTTCGGCGATCGTCCGGGCTCCGGAGTGGGCACGATCCTGGGCGGGGTGTACGACGACTTGAACCAGAACGGGATGTACGACGACGAGCCGGGGCTGTCGGATGTGGTGATCACGTTGCACACGGGCCAGTCGGACACGACGGACGCCTACGGCCAGTTCTCGTTCTCGGTCCCCGTGGGTACCTACACGGTCGTGGAAGCGGATCCGCCCGGGTACGGGTCCACGACCCCGAACGCCGTGGATGCGATCCTGGCCACCGACGGCGGCACGGCCCATGCCTACTTTGGTGATACGGTCTCCGCCGCCAGCGGGACGATCCGCGGCACGGTGTTTCTCGACCTCGACCGGGACGGGCTTCTGGGCGGGGCGGAGAGCGGCGTGGCGGACGTTCCGGTGGTCGTCGTGGGGGCTGACTCCACGGTCACCGATGGAAACGGCCGGTTCTCGTTCACCGTACCGGCCGGACTCTGGAACGTGTTCGAGTACGACCTCCCGGGCTACAGTTCGTCCACGCCCAACCTCGCCAACGGCATCCTGGTCATGGCCGACAGCAGCGTCACGGTGGACTTCGGCGATATCTACGACAGCTCGCTGAACTTCACCGTGGTGACGGTGGGCACGACCGACCGGGCCCTCTCCATCGCTTCGACAGACCTCAACGAGGACAACAAGGGCGACAGCGACATCATCCTGGGAACGCAGATCACGGCCGGCTCGAACAACCTGCATGGCTGGCACAACAAGCGCCACAATTCCGGTACGGGAATTGCGGCATTGTTCGAGGCATCGCCGTCCTTCTCCAGGGCGGCGGGCGCCCCGATACCGGCGATGCTTCTGGATGACTTCAACGGTGACGGCGTCGACGACGTCCTGGCCGGCCTGGACACCAACGTGGGCAACAACCTACAGGTGTGGATCACGATCACCAGCGGGGGCTCCAAGGGGACATTTGCAAGTTCACCCACGCAGCAGTTCGCCACGACGTCGGGAAGCAGTGTCACGACCATCGAAAAGGTGCAATGGCCGGGTTGGACCAACCCCCTGTACCTGGTGGGTACGATCACGGCCACCGGCACCGGACGCGTGGAGGTCTGGGTGGACTCGGGCGGCGGATACCTGGCCCATGCTTCCAGTTCGGACATCCTGTCCGACGACATCGGTGCGCTCGGAACGGTCACGTCGATTGCGACCGGCGATTTCGACGCCGACGGCTATCCGGACGTGGCCATCGGCCAGGATCACGGATCGTATCTCGGACGCGTGTCCCTGTTCCGCGCGGACCCGACGCAGGACTGGACGTGGACCCCGAAAGGACACCTGTCCGCCAGTGGAGCCGTGCTCTCGCTGAAGGCCGTGGACATGAGGGAAGACGGAGACGCCGACATCGATCTCATCGTTGGAACCTCGGTCGCGTTGGGTGCGGGCTACATCGAACTCTGGAACAACGATCTGGGCGAGTTTGGAACCGCCGACACCAGCGGCTTCGGCGGTCGGATCGTGAGCGATTGGCTCGACGCCGGGGGCGAGGTGCTCTCCATGGACATCGAGCACCTCGATCCGGACGTCTTTCCCGACGTGGTCGCGGGCCTGCGGACGGCTGCGTACTCCGGAGCGCTGAACATCTACCGGACGACCGGCTTCCTGCCGAGTTCCGGAACGGAATGGTCGAACACGAGTTCCGGCGAAGTGGTTACCTTGACCGTGGACGACTTCAACATTGACGGCCGCACGGACATCGCCGTGGGGACTCGAACCGCGTCATCGACGGGCGAACTCGTCATCTACTTCGGACAGTGAGAGGAATCCACATGAACCGAACGATTCGCGTGGAACGGGAGCGGTCGGATCAGCGCGGCATGGCGCTGATCTCGCTCCTCGTGATCCTGGCGGCCCTGACCGTCCTGAGCATGGGTCTCATGGTCTTCTCGTCGACCGAGGTCCGAATCGCCGACAATCAGCGCAATCACACCGATGCGTTGTACGTGACCGAGTCGGGCATCGAGGAAGTGGTGGCCCGGATGCAGCTGGCGCCGGGCACGAACGTAACCGTGAACGGGTCCACGTTTGACGCCTCCATTCGCGACGACCCCACGGCCCCCGACCCGAACTGGCGCGCGGAAGTCTACCTCACGGATGCGGGCTCTCTGCCGGCTCCGGGCGGCACCGAGACCATTCTGGCGACAGTTCAGCCCAACGGTGCCTGGCTGCAGTACGGAGACGCTGCGAACGGAATGGATCCCATTGTCGTGGAGCACAAGTGGGTGGATCTGAATGCCGACGGTCTTCGTACCACCGATGAACTCGTGCGCTACGACGCGAACCGGTTCCCCCCGGAGAACTTCGTGAGCGGCCAGTTGGTCGAGGTGATCACCGCGACCGGCCTTTCCAACGGCTCGCAGCGCCAGATCCGCCAGGAGGTGATCCGCACACCGCTCACGGTGAATGTGCTGGCCGCGATCACGTGTGACAACGGCGTCGACCTGACGGGCAACATGACCGGGTGTGGCCACAACCACGATATCGCGACTCCCGTGGGGACCAAGATCCCGGCGTGCTATCCGTGGGAGCTGTGCAACTTTCGATCCCTGGACGCCACCGCGCGTTGTCTGGTCGGGGTCATGACCACCGGCGACGATGCGTCGACCGGCGGCTCCAGCGACCTGGAGGGCTTTCCCGCCTGGGCGGACACGTCGAGTTCGAACACGTTCTTCGACGTGCACGAGTACCTGGGCCTCACCCTTGCCCAGTGGAACGAGATCCGAAACAACCCGGACTACACCAGTGCGAACGACGCCGCCAACATGAACGGAATCGTGGTCGTGGAGGGAGACGCCACTTCCGGCGAGAAGTTCAACGGCAACACCGGGACGGGTCTCATCTACGTCAACGGAGACATGGATATCGGCGGCAACTTCCAGTGGCGCGGTTTGATCTACGTGGAGGGCGACTGCAAGATTGTGGGCACCGGATGGCTTCTGGGGGCGATGATCGTGCGAGGATCAACGACGGATGCGTTCGCGGCCGGCAACTCCACCATCCTGTTCAGCCAGGAGGCCATCTCCACCTACGTGGGGATGAACCTGGGCTATCAGACCCTGGCGTGGAGTGAGCAGTAGAGGATCCGTCAGACGAGGCCGTCCTCGCGAACCCGGAACCGCTGGACCGCCAGAGGCTCCGCCTCCGGGTTCCGGCGCGCCGCGCGCCGAGCCGGCACCCGGTCCGTGAGTCTCACGCGTTCCAGATGCGGGGTGGCCACGGCAATCAGGCTCACGCCGGCCGGGAACGCCACCCTGCCCTCCACCCGGCGGTACCAGCCGTCCATGACCACGTCCCAGGTTCCGCGCGGCTGTTCCGAGGACGGGATTCCTCCCCGATCGCGGCGGGGGCGCTTGAGCCAGCGGTCCCAGAAGAACGAGAACGGAATGCCCACGAAGTTCCAGTAGCGCATTCGTTGCACGCGAAAGCCGGCGAGTTCCAGTGCGTCCTGCAGGCCTTGCTCCGTGTAGCTGCGCACCGACGTGGAACTCCCGCCGTCCCGGGCCTGGACCCAGTCTCCCCCGCGAACCCTCACGATCAGCTGACCCGAGGGGGGAATCGCCCGTCGGAGTTTCTGCAGGACGGCAAGATCGCTGCGTAGCCGCTCCAGGACATCCACGCACACCACGTTCTGCACGCCGTCCCGGGAGACCACCAGGTCCTCCCGCTGCAGGTCACGGCACTCCAGCCGGAGCGAAAGACCGCGCGATCGGGCGCACTCGGCCAGGCGGTGCAGTCGGCGATGGTTCCAGTCCACCACCGTGACCTCGTGGTGCTCGGCCGCGGCCAGCGCCAACTCCGAGGATCCGATCACCAGGACCGGTCCGGGAATCAGCAGCGAGCACAGGAACGCGGACAGGTTCCTGGCCCCGGAATCCGTTTCCCCGAGTGCGGCGGAGGAAGGAAATGGATTGTCTGAATCCCACGACACGGAGGCCTCCTCCCGCGAACCGCGAAGCGATGCGGTCGCGATTTGGAGGGCATTCTACCATGCCGACGCTTTTTCGGACCACGGCTCGGAGCGCGGGAACTCCAGCACGTGTCCGGTCCAGCGCCGGGCCCAGGACGCGGCCGAGTGCCGGATGCTGCCGACGGCCGGATCGTGAAGGAACACCTCGCCATCCGTGCCTACCCGCTCCAGGACCAGAAAATGCCCCTCGCGCGAGTGCAGGATCGCCGGCGGAAGCACCGACCCCACCTCTCCGGTGGCAAGCCGCCGCACCCGGGTGGACCACCCCTGCCGCTCCGCATCCGCTGCCAGTGCGTCCAGCCGGCATCCGTTCCTACCGAGCGGCACCGTGCACTCCGGGTCCGGGTACGGCGCGTCTGCGCCCAATCGGCGCAGGCAGTGGGCCAACGCGGCAGGACCGCAGTCATTCGGGCCCGTCTGCAGGACCCCCGATCCGACCTCCAGGAATCTCCCCCCTTGAATCGCGACGAGAAGGAACCGAGCGGGATGCTCCATCCGCGCCACGGAACTCCCGCCGACCACGAACAGGCCCGCCAGAAGGAGTGGCACGTGAGACAGAGCGATTCGCAACGTGGACTTCCGGCGCATATCCGGCCTTCGACGTAACCCGCGCGGTCCCTTCCCGCCGGTCCCCTTTCTCCACGCAAGCCACGGGCCGAGTCCGACGGGAAACGTCCGCGCACGCATCTGGCGGACTCGCAACGAGTTGGGAGGCTCGCGCGGCGACGCTGCCGGCCCGCTGTCACCGGACGTCGACGAAGCCGACAACCCCCGTCGACATCGCCCCGCGCGCCGCTCCCGCGAGCCGTGCGGGTCCCACGGTTTCGCGCTAGGATGCCAACCTCAAAAAGGAGGAGGCATGGCGTTCGAGAGAATCCGATGGGAGGTGGACGGCCCAATCGCAATCCTGACCGTCGATCGTCCGGAAGCACGCAACGCGTTGGACGCGGAGACGGTTCGCGAGATCCACGGCGCCCTGGACCAGCTGGAGTCCAATCCCGCGATCCAGGTGCTGATCGTGACGGGAGCCGGACAGAAGGTGTTCGTGGCCGGCGCCGACGTCCGCACGCTCCTGGCGCGGACGAATGCCGACGTGCTGGCGGCGGGCAACAACCGACTCTTCACCCGCCTGGAACAGGTGGCCATCCCGACCATCGCGGCGATCAACGGCTTTGCGCTGGGCGGCGGACTGGAGTTCGCGATGGCCTGCGATCTCCGGGTCGCGTCCGAGAACGCCAAGCTTGGCCTGCCGGAAACCGGTCTGGGCATCATCCCCGGCGCGGGCGGCACCACGCGACTTCCCCGCATTGTGGGCCTCGGAATCGCCAAGGAGATGGTGCTGGTGGGCACGATCCACAACGCTGACGCCGCGCTGCGCATCGGCCTGGTGAATCGCGTGGTCCCGCCCGACGAGTTGATGAACACGGCCCGCGAGCTCGCGCGGACCATCGCCAAGCGCGCACCTCTGGCCCTGCGCCTCGGGAAAATGGCGGTGAACGCCTCGCTCAGCGTGCCGGCCGACTACGGGAGCCAGTTCGAGGTCATGGCCCAGACGGTCCTGAACTCCTCCAGCGACATCAAGGAAGGCATGACGGCGTTTCTGGAGAAGCGACCGGCGAAGTTCCGCGGCGAGTAGCCTGCAACCTCAAGCGGCGGAATCCGTACCAGGACGAGGCGCGGGCGAAGAACCGGGCGCCGGGAGGGTTCGATGGAGACGTTTCTGGGAGTGGTGATCGGGATCGGGCTGGCGGCGGCCTGCGGCTTCCGCGTGTTCGTTCCGTTCCTGGTCATGAGCGCGGCCGCGGCTTCCGGACATCTGTCGCTGGCGTCGGGCTTCGAGTGGATCGGGACCACTCCCGCGCTGATCGTGTTCAGTGCGGCCACGGTGGCGGAG
>BQJX01000195.1 GCA_021604925.1 Gemmatimonadota bacterium | reverse complement strand
GCCGCGGACAGTCCCGCCGCGATCGTGTCCGGATCGATGCCCAGCGCCCATGCCACCGAAGCCGCCGCCAGTGCGTTCTCCACGTTGTAGCGACCGGGGAGCGCCAGTTCCACCGACGCGCGACCCTCCGGCGTCACCAGTTCGAACGCCGATCCCGTCGGTCCGATTCGGAGCCCGCGGGCGGTCACTTCCGCATCTTCATCCCCGACCGCGAAGAACAGCGCGGTCTCCACCACATCCCGGAAGCGACCCGCCCACGGGTCCACTCTGTGAATCGCCGCGCGCGGTCGACCTGCGGGGGTCTGACCGGCGGCGAGCAGCTCTGCAAACAGACGACGCTTGGACGCGCCGTACTCTTCCATGTTCCTGTGCCAGTCCAGATGCTCGGGCGACAGGTTGAGAAACGCCGCCGCGGCGAACGAGACGCCGTCCACGCGACGCAGGTCCAACGCATGCGACGACACCTCGATGGCCGCCAGGCTCGCGCCCTGATCCACGGCGTTCGCCAGCATCTCCTGCAACTCCGGAGCTTCGGGCGTGGTGCGCTCCTGGGCCACCCGCCCCTGCGGCAGGTACGCTCCCAGCGTTCCCAGGACGGCCACCTTCCGGCCCGCCGCGCGCCCGATCGCTCCCAGCAGGAACGCGGACGTCGTCTTGCCGTTGGTTCCGGTGAATCCCACGGCGTCGAGTTGCGTGGATGGATGATTCCAGGCGCGCGACGACAGGAGGGCCGCGGCCTGTCGCAGATCATCGGCCACGATCCACGCGGGGCCGGCGGGCGGCTCCACGCCGGGCGCGGTCACGATGGCCGCGGCGCCTCGCGCGATGGCGTCCGGAACAAAGCGGGCTCCGTCCACGTTCGCTCCGGGGATCGCCACGAACACGTCCCCGGCCCGAACGTCCGCGGAGTTCACGCGGACCTTCTCCACGACAGCGAGATCGCCGCGCATCACGCGAACTCCGGCCAGATCCTCGGCCAGTTCCCCCACGGTCCGCAACGACGCCCCCCTCACTTCACCCAAGACAGCCAGCACCCGAGCCCCCGGTCAGTTCAACGTGTTCAGCGCAAGGATCGTGGGCTCGGGGTTCGCCAGCAGCGCACCCTCCACGATGCGACGGAAGCACGGCGCGGCCACCTGGCCGCCGTAGCCGATGCCGTCCGGCCGATCCACGACCACCACGCCCACCAGCACCGGCTCCTCGGCCGGAACCATCCCGGCAAACGTGGCCACGTGCCGGTTCGGATCGTAGCGATGGCGTTTCTGGTCGAACCACTGGGCGGTGCCGGTCTTGCCGGCCACCGAGATCCCGGGAATCTGCGCCTCGGTACCGGTACCCTCTTCCACCACGCGCGTGAGCATGTGGCGGAGCGAGCGAGCCGTCTCCCGCGAGACGACGCGACGCACCGCGTGCGGCCGGACCGAGCGGGTCACGCGCCCCCGGGCGTCGCGGATCTCAACGATCAGGCGCGGGCGCATCAGGACGCCGTCGTTCGCGATGGCGGCATAGGCGCTGGCCAGCTGGAGCGGGGTCACCGAAACCTCCTGACCGATGGCGATGGTCTCGAGCGAACGCCCGGACCAGTGCGCCGGTCGCCGCAGGATTCCGCTGGCCTCGCCGGCGAGTTCGATGCCGGTCACGCAGCCGAAGCCGAACGCCCGCGCGTAGTCGAAGAGAACGGAGGGACCGGCCTTGCGGGCCAGCTGGGCGGTGGCGGTGTTCACGGAAAGGGTCAGGGTCTCTTCGACCGTGACCCAGCCGAAGTCCTCGTCATCGTGCAGCACGTGGCCGCCGGCCAGCTCCAGCTCCTCGCACGATTCCACGAGTGTCTCGGAGTCCACGAGGCCCTCTTCCAGGCACGCGGCCACGGCCACGACCTTGAAGGTGGAGCCCGGCTCGTTCACATCCGTGATGGCCCGCAGGCGGCGGGCTTCCATCGGCGAGGCCGTGGGGTCCATGGGGTCGTAGGACGGATACGTGGACATGGCCACGATGTCTCCCGTCCGCGGATCCATGAGTACCGCGGTGGCCGCCCGCGCTCCCGACGTCTCCACGCAGCGCTGCAGTTCGCGCTCCAGCACGGACTGCGTCGTGGCGTCCAGGCTCAGGACCACATTGGAGCCATCCTCGGGGGGACGCGTGTGACTGTCCGGAGTCGTGGCGAGATAGCCCTTGGCGTTTGCGCCCACATGACGCGTGCCGTCCCGGCCGTGAAGCACCGCATCGAGCGCGCGTTCGGTTCCACCCTGCCCGATTCCGTCCGGCGAGACAAAGCCGATCACTTGGGACGCGAGCCGCTTGCGCGGGTAGATGCGGCGGGCGGCCTCCTTGGCCCGGCGATCCCCCGGCACGGTCATGGCCAGCGGGCGATCCTGTCGATCCAGGATGGCACCGCGCAACGCGGGCAGCGGCAGCGTTCGTTGCTGCTGGTTGACCGCCTCCTCGCGAAGCGTACCGGCCTGGACCACCTGCACCTGCACGAGACGCGCCGCCACCAGCGACGCCATGGCCATGGCCACGGTGACTCCCGCCACCAGGCGACGTTCGAAGCGATCCGGTCCTGAACGACGTCGACGCATCCCCCCCCTACTTCCTGCGCACTATCGGTGCGCGATCTGAACCCACATCACGTCGGTGGCGGTCGGCTCCCGGAGCCCCAGCTTCTTCGCCTGTTCCCCGAGGTGCGACCAGGTCATGAGTCGTGTCCGCTCTCCGTCCAATTCCAGAATGCTTCGCTGAAGCGTGTGCTGCCGGGCCAGCAGGTCATCCCGATCCCGCAGCTCGGAGGAAACCTCCATGCGGCACCAGACCGCAGCAAAGAGGAGCGGGATGCCGAGAAGCGCGGCCGTCGCCAGCCCCACCACCTTTTCCCGATCCCGTCGTCGGCGCTGCGCCGTCTTCGCGGCACGTCCCGCCCTCTCTGCCCGGCTTCCCTGGGTACTCGTCATGTGACCGTTTCCGTCCGCCGCTCGGCCACGCGCAGCTTCGCACTGCGGGCGCGCGGGTTGGCCGCCACCTCTTCCGGCGTGGCCGTCAGCGGGCGACGTGTCAGCACGTCCAGCCACGCCGAGCGACCGCCGCAAACGCAGGCGGGAAACTCCGGCGGACACACGCAGTCGCGCGACGCCTCGCGAAACGCCTGCTTCACCCGGCGATCCTCCAGGCTGTGGAAACTGATCACGACCACGCGGCCCCCCGGGGCCAGCAGGCCGCGCAGGTCCGCGAGGAACCGGTCCAGTTCCCCCAGCTCATCGTTCACGTGGATGCGGATGGCCTGGAACACGCGGGCCCCCGCCTTGGCGGTCTTGTCCTGCCGACGCCCTGCGGCGTGGCGGACGGCGTCCATCAGCTGGCCCGTGGTTTCCAGTTCGCCCCGCTCGCGCGCGGCCAGGATGGCGCGGGCCACGGCGGTGGCATGGGGCTCCTCGCCGAAGTCGCGCAGCACGCGCACCAGATCGCGCAGTTCCACGCGAGCCAGCCAGTCGCGGGCGGATTCGCCCTGCGTGGGATCAAAGCGGAGATCCAGGGGAGCGTCGTGGCGGGTGCTGAATCCGCGCGCCGCGTCGTCCAGCTGCGGCGAACTCACACCCAGATCCAGCAGGATCCCGTCCACGGCCCCGCCCCACCCGGCCAGGTGGTCGGCAAGGGCGCCGTAGGAACCCCGGATCACCCGGGCGCGGGAGCCAAACCCGGCAAAGCGCCGCTCCACGAAGGCCACCGCCTCCGGGTCGCGATCGATGGCCAGCAGTTCGACCTCCGGGCGTTCGCCCAGAAGCGCGAGGGAGTGGCCGGCGCGTCCCACCGTTCCGTCAACGAGCCTTCGGGCACCCGCGGTCGCCCAGTACTCCACGGCGCGATCCCTAAGAACCGGCACATGGTGGAGTCTCACGGTGACCCTCCTGGCAGCGCTCGTTGTCCGGTGGACGGTTGTCCCAATCACTTCATCCTCCCCGCACCGGACGCAACCGGCCAACCCCTCAGTTCCTGAACAACTCCTTCGACTTCTCTTCGTAGGAGCTCGTCTTCTGCGACTTGCTGATGTGCTCCTCGTACCGCTCGGGATTCCACAGTTCCAGGTGATCCAGCATTCCGAGCACCAAAACGTCTTTTCCCTTGGCCAGATCCGCGATCTCAAGATGCGATTGCGGCAGCAGGATCCGACCCAGGGAATCGATTCCCACGTCCTCGACGTGACGCATCATCTCGAGAACGAAGTTCCGGGACTCCTGGTCCTGGAGTTGGTGAGCGCGGAGGCGGGCTTCGAGCTTGGGCCACTCATCCTCGGTGAAGCCCCAGACGCAGTCGTTCAGCCCCTTGGTCAGGACCAGGAACGGCTGGTCGCCGCCCTTCTCCTTGACCCCGGTCACCCGGCGAAAGGAGCGGGAAAGCGCCAATCTGCCCTTCTGATCGATGGACCGGCAAAACGATCCACGGAAAGAAGCCACCCGCCCGACCTTTCCCTACTGGCCTGATAGCGCCCCCCAGACCGGGAGAAGCCCCCATCAACACCCTCGCACCACCCACATGCGCAACTTAGCGCCCCACAATCCCCCACCGCAAGTGCAAAAAAAGGGCGAATCACCCAAAACGTCGAAAAAGTGACAAGAGACGCCCATTCGGCCCGGGAAGGAGGTTCTCGCGGCCACGTTCGACCAGGGAAGCCGAAGGGCCGCCCGGCCCGGAATGGACGTCGGCCTAGCGGCACCCCGTGGTCTGCGTGACGCAGCACACCGCGGCCCCGATGCGGCCCGCAGGGTCCCGGACTTCCACCCGGAAATCCCAGCCACAGGCACCATCCAGAAGGTCATTGTAGGTAGGACCGATCTGGGGCGTCTGCGAGTCATCCGGGAAGAACTCCCACTCCGAGGCGCGATCGGCCAGGTGGGTCGTGCAGGTGTTGGCGCTGCGCCCGCGCAACGTGTATCGGTACTGCAGCTCGGAACGCGGGGTGGTGCCGCTTCTGCTCTCATCGGTGGCCGTGAAGTAGAAGGTCTGCGGGCTGCCCGCCACCAGCACGCGGCCGCAGGTGAACTCCGTCTCGCCATTGGCGCGCAGCACGGTGACCTGCGGCACGATGTCGTCGAACTTCAGGAAGAACCGGTGCTTGGCGGGAGCGCTGAACTGACCCGTGTCATCGATGGAACGGGCCCTCATTTCGTAGTAGCCGTCTTCCAGGTCGATGAAGCCCTGCCGGTTGTCCGTGCCCCGGGGCGACCAGTTCTCCTCCGGGGAAGGCGAAAGCGGGTTGATGGAACTCAGCACGTTTCCGAACTGCCCGCCGCTGAAGAAGAACTCGGCGTCCGTGGACACGAGCTGGAACTGATACGCCACCACGTCGCTGTCCAGGTCCGTGCCCAGCCAGCGGAAGTTGACGTTCTTGTCAAAGGTGGTGTCCGCCGGGCTGCCGTCAAAGAACGTGAACGGCGGCGAATTCGGGCGCGTCTCCTTCTGGAAATCGAAGGGGCACCCTGAGAGCAGAACTCCCAGCGCCGCCAGCGCCGAAAGAGAGGTGATCTGCCGCCCGACAACTCTCACTGCGATTCTCCTAAGCGTCTGGAATCAACGGAGTTGGACATTCAATCCGCAGACTATAGGAAGACGCCCGAGCCCTGTCAAGGTCCGCCGACCCCGGAGGGCGGCAGGGAGGGGCCCTGAACGCCCGGTTCCGTGCCGAAGAACCCCCCGGGAGCGACCACCACGCCACCGTTCTCCCCCATTCGGATCCCCATGACCGCGTCGGGCGTTTCGCCCGGAGGGGCTTCCTCGGCCCGCCAGTACTGCCGACCCTCCCAGTAGAGCCGGACCATCGAGTCGAACCCATTGCGGAAGACCCACGCGCTCCGATACGAATCCAGCACGCCCTGGAACTCGATGCGCTCCGACTCGGGCCGGATCAGGAAGTACTCTCCTCGACCGGTCAGCGACCGGGTCCAGCGGCCGGCCAGGTCCCAGTCCCGTTGGCGATCCAGGTTCCCCACGACAAAGAGCGACGCCACCAGCGCTCCCACCAGGAAT
>BQJX01000194.1 GCA_021604925.1 Gemmatimonadota bacterium | reverse complement strand
GCGCGCTTCGTACTCGTTCGTGGCCGAGTTGTTCACGCGCAATCGCATGCTGGACGAGGCGCTGGAAACGTACGCCGCGGGCGAGGCGCACTTTCCCGGCAAGTTCGTCCGGCAGAAGGCATCGCTGCACGAGCAACGGTTCGAGTTCGAGGAAGCCACGCTGGGTTACCTGGCCTACCTGGAGACATCGCCCACGGGACTCTCGTACGTAGAGGGGCGACTGCTGAGGATCGGCGAGGCGGAGGAGAGCCTGGAGCCGGCAATCCGCCGCGTGGAGGGCCGGATCGCCGAGCGGCTCCGCGAGCAGGACGCGCCGGACGCCGGCGGTGAACAGGCGCTCCCGTACGGTGCCACCGAGGTGACGTTCCAGAAGCTACTGGGGGACCTCTACCTGGAGGCCGGCGACCACGAGAGTGCGCGGCTGCACTACTTCGCGTTGGTGGATCGCGCGCCCGGGCAGTACGCGTCGCTGCTCGTGTTCGGCAAGCGCTGCCAGACCGACGGCGAGTACGAGGTGGCCACGCGGGTCTTCGAACGAATCGTGGACGAGTTCCCGGATGGTCGCGCCGTTCCCAGCGCCCTCACCGAGATTGCCCGCTGCCAGACCGAGCTGTACGCCTGGGACGATGCGCTGGCCACCTACGCCCGCATCAGTGAGACGTATCCGGAGACGGACTTCGACTATGCGGCGCAGTTCGAGGCCGGGCGGCTGCTGCGCGACGGCAAGCGCGACCCCGCGGCCGCCGAAGTGGTGTTCCGCGATCTGCTGCGGTTGCCGGGCGGACCGTGGGGCGAGGCCGATCCCCAGTTCGAGGTGGCCGAGTGCGCGCTCTGGCAGGGAGACCTGGAGCGGGCCCGGGGCGTCTACGCCGTGATCCGCGAACGCGGCTTTTCGGAGCCGACCCAGGAGCGCTCCCTCTTCGAAGAGGCTCGAGTGCACTACTACGCGGGAGAGACCACCGTGGCCGACAGCCTGTTCAAGGAAGTCGCGCAACGCTTCCCCAAGGGAGACCATGTGAACGACGCTTTGGAGTTCTCCATTCTCATCAACACGAACCTGGATGATCCGGAGGTGGTGGCGGAGTATGCCGCCGCCCGCCTGAGTCTGCGGAAGAAGGATCCGGCCACGGCGATCGCCACGCTGGGTCGACTCACCACGGCGCATCCCGGGGCATCGCTGGTGGACGAGGCGTTCCTGCTGCTGGGCCGCGCCCATCGCGAGGAAGGCGAACCGGGCGTGGCGCTGGATGTGCTGCTTCGCGCGGTGGCCGAGGCGGACGTGCCGGACCTGGCCGCGGAGGCGCGGTTGCTGCGGGCGCGCATCCTCGCGGAGGACCTGCACGACGTGCCGGCCGCGCTGGCCGAGTACGAGGAACTGCTGGTGTCCTTCCCCGAGACGCTCTCAGCGGATCGCGCCCGTGACCTGGCGGCGCAACTGTCACGGATGTTGCCATGAGGTGCCGGGGCCGATCGGTCGGCCTGCTGGCGGCGCTGCTCACCTTGCTCGCGGTCGGGCCCGCGGCCGCCAAGATGCTGGTCCCCATGGATCTGGGTCAGAAGAACCACCTGAAGGCGTACGGCCTCGCGTTCTGGAGCCTCACCCAGGGGTCGAACGTGGAGTGGCTGCTGAACTACCGGGGGGGCGCGTTCCTGCTGGAGGATCTGCAGATCCTGCGCCGCCGGGCGGTGCTCATGGGCGTGACGGTGGAGGACTTCTCGTCCGGGGACGAAGCGCGGATGCGTCGGACGGTGGAGGCCGAGAACATGGAGGCGGTGCTGCTGGAGAAACCGCCGCGTGTGGCCATCTACACTCCCCCGGACAAGCTGCCGTGGGATGACGCGGTGACCCTGGCGCTGACCTACGCCGAGGTCCCGTACGAAACCGTCTGGGACGAGGACGTCCTGAACGGAGCGCTGGCGGAGTACGACTGGCTGCATCTCCATCACGAGGACTTCACCGGTCAGTACGGGAAGTTCTACGCCAGCTTCCACTCGGCGCCGTGGTACCAGCGGCAGCAGACCCTGTACGAGGATCTGGCGCGTGGGTCCGGATTCCGCAAGGTGAGTCAGCACAAGAGCGCGGTGGTGGAAGTGATCCGCGAGTACATCACGCGCGGCGGGTTTCTCTTTGCCATGTGTTCGGCCACGGACACGTACGACATCGCCCTGGCGGCGAAGGGCGTGGACATCGTGGGGACCGTCTACGACGGGGACCCGCCCGATCCTGGCTGCCAGGAGCACCTCGACTTCTCGCGGACGCTCGCGTTCCAGGACTTCTCGCTCATCCTCAATCCCATGGAGTACGAGTTCTCGAACCTGGACACGTCCAACTACGCGTTGGCGCGGGGTCCGTTGGCGGACTACTTCACGCTCTTCGAGTTCTCGGCCAAGTACGATCCGATTCCGACCATGTTGACCCAGTGCCACGTGGGCGTGGTGAACGGGTTCCTCGGCCAGACCACGGGGTTCGACAAGCGCTTCGTGAAGCCGGGAGTCACGGTTCTGGCGGAGGTGGAGGGCACGGGCGAGGCCAAGTACATCCACGGAAAGCTCGGCCGCGGCACCTGGACGTTCTTCGGCGGCCACGATCCGGAGGACTACCAGCACGCCGTGGGCGATCCTCCCACGGATCTCTCGCGCCACCCCAACTCCGCGGGGTATCGTCTGATCCTGAACAACGTGCTGTTCCCCGCCGCCAAGAAGAAGCCGCAGAAGACCTGACCCTCCGGGAGGGCGAATGTCTACCGATTCCGAGATCCGCCTCCACCAGAGCCGATGGGTTCGCGGAATCCTGATCGTTCTCGGGACGATCTCGGTGGGCGTGGGCATTGTGGGGATCTTCCTGCCGCTGCTGCCCACCACCATCTTCATGCTGTTCGCGGCGGCGTGCTACGCACGGGCGTCGGAGCGATTCTATCGGCGGCTGCTGGCGAACCGGTGGTGCGGCCCCGCCATCCGCGAGTGGCGTCAGTACAAGAGCGTGCCGCGTCGGGCCAAGCGGACCGCGCTGACCATGGTCGTGGTCACGTTCACGGTGACGATCACGTTCTTTCTGCCCAGTCCGCTGGTCCGCGCGATCGTCTTCCTGGTGGGAGTGGGGGTATTCTCCATCGTTTGGCGTCTGCCCGTGCGCGAAGTGCCGCCCGCGCTCGCGGCGCAACCCATCGGCTCCGGACCGCGAGGCGGGTGAGTGGCGGCCGCTCCGGATGAAACCCCACGGGACGGAACGACGCGGAATGGTGCCAGCCGGGACGCCGCGGCGGTGAGGATCCCGCCGCCGCTGGTCTTCGTGGCGGTGATGGGGGCGGCCTGGGCGATCCATCGGTTCGGGGTGGCGCTCCCGATCGATCTGGATCGGGGGATTCGCACGGGGGTCGCGGTGGTCCTCGGCCTGCTGTCGCTGGTGTTCCTCCTCAGCGCCGGCGTGCTTTTCCGCCGGAGCGGGCAGAGTCCGGAGCCGTGGAAGCCCACGCCGGAGATCATCTCCACCGGCATCTACCGCATTACGCGCAATCCCATGTATGTGTCCATCGCGCTGGCCCAGGCTGCGATCGGCTTCCGCATCGGCAATGCCTGGTTCCTGGCCCTGCTGCCGGCTTCGCTCGGGCTGGTCTACCTCCTCGCGATCCGGCCGGAAGAGGCCTACCTGGAAGCGAAGTTCGGGGAGAGCTATCTCCGCTACCGGGACTCGGTCCGCCGCTGGCTCTAGGCCGGCGCGGCGCGGCTCCGCTCCCGGAAGCGTTGCTCGCCGCAGACTCCTTCGTCCCGCAGCGCTGCTTGCCGCAGACTCCTCCGCCCCCGAGCGCCCCGCGGCGCGGGATCCGCTTTCTGAGACAAGGTCCCTTGACACGTCCGGTCGGGGGCCGTAATCTGTGGGGAGTCAAGCGTAGTGGATATTTAGACAAGGGAGCCAGACTCATGGAAGAAGTGAAGAAGGGCCTCTGGGGCACCTGCGGAAACCCGAGGCGGGACGTGGCCAACCAGCGCCGAGTGCTGGTCTGGTCGCTCATCTGGGCCGTGGCGGTCTTGGCCAACGCGGCTGCGATCCGAACGGAGTGGCTGCCCGGCCGATCGATGGAGCTCGCGGCGGCGGCGGCGACCTCCCTGGTCAGCGTGGGAGTGCTCTGGGCGTACCAGCGCTACTTGCGCGAGACCGACGAACTGCGCCAGCGGATCGAACTGGAGGCGCTGGCCTTCACGGTGGGGGTGGGCGTCTTCGGCGGAATGGCGTACTCGCTGTTCCACCGGGTGCTGTCCGCGGGAGAACCGGATCTCACGTACGTGACGGCCGCCATGATGTTCACGTACTCGATCGGCGTGGTGGTCGGACATCGGCGGTACTCGTGAAGAACCGTCTCAAGGTCCTGCGGGCCGAGCGCGATTGGACGCAAGCACGTCTCGCCCAGGAACTGGACGTCTCTCGTCAGACGGTCAACGCCATCGAGACGGGCAAGTTCGATCCGAGCCTGCCGCTGGCGTTTCGCATCGCGGAACTCTTCGGACTGAAGATCGAGGAGATCTTTGCGCCCTCGCGGTAGCGCCTTTGCTCCGTGGCGGCAGGGTCTACCACCGTCGTCGCAGCGTGGCCGCGTCCGTGGCCGCTAGCTCTCACTGGTCCGCGGTCGACCTCTCCAGCTGTCGAAGAGGAACCAGCGGACCAGCCGGAACATCGCGCCAAACGACCTCAGCACCGGATCGATCGTGGAGTACATCACCGGAACGACGACGAGCGTGAGGAACGTGGCCACGGCCAATCCCCAGATCACGGCCACGCCCATGGGGCCCCACCACTGGCTCGACTCGCCGCCGATCACCAACGCGTAGCGGAAGTCGCCCGCGAACAGGCGCCCGAAGTCCACCGAGAAGCCGGTGGTCAACGGCACCAGCCCCAGGATCGTGGTGACCGCGGTGAGGATCACCGGACGAAAGCGGGTGCGGCCGGCCTCCAGGATCGCCTCGAACTTCTCCATCCCGTCCTGGCGCAGCAGGTTGATGTAGTGCACCAGCACGATGGCGTTGTTGACCACGATCCCGGCCAGCGAAATCACGCCCACGCCGGTCATGATGATGCCGAACGGCGTGCGCGTGATCATCAGGCCGAGAAACACGCCCATGAGCGAGAGGACCACGCTGGACATGATCACGAACGGATTCGTGACGGAGTTGAACTGCGTGATCAGCACGATGAGGATCAGCAGCAGCGCCGTCACGAACGCGCCGCTGGGCGAGAAGAGGAACTCCATGGCCTCTTCCTGGTCTTCGCTTTCGCCCGTGTAGTCCACCTGGTAGCCCGGCGGGATCGCGAACTCGGCAAGTCGCCGTTGCACTTCCTGCAGCAGTGCCACCCCGTTCACGCCCTCCGCGGCGTCGGCCGTGATCGTGACCACGCGCTTGGCATCGATTCGATGAATCGTGGCCACGCCGGTGGAGTAGGAGATGTCCGCGAACGCCGTCAGCGGGATGCTCTCTCCCTCGTAGAAGACCGTGAGCTCCTCGATGTCCTCCACGCTCTGCCGCGACGGCTGGGCAAAGCGCACCACGATGTCGTACTCGTCCTCGCCAACCCGGTACTTGGACACCTCTTCCCCGTGGATGGCGGTTCGAATCGTGGAGGCCACGTCATACGTGCGCAGTCCCAGGCGGGCGGCCTTGTCCAGGTTGGGGCGGACGCGGATTTCCGGTCGGCCCTCGTCGTAGTTGTCGTCCAGGTCCACCAGCCCCGGAATGTCCCGAATCACGTCCTGGATGCGGCCGGCGATTCCGCCGAGTACGTCGAAGTCGTCTCCCGAGACCTCGATGGTCACCGGGGCTCCCGTGGGCGGTCCCTCCTCCATCTTGTCGATGGTGAGTTTGGCCCCCGTGAACGCGGTGAGGGATTCGCGGAGCTGCGTGAGCGTGAGCCGCGACGACTGGTCGCGGTACTCGCGCTTCACGAACTCCATGCTCACCCGGCTCTGGTTGGCCGGCCCCGATCCGCCGGGTTCGCCGAACGCGCCCGGACCCGCCGTTCCCACTTCCGTGACCACGGCCTTCAGGTCCGGCAGCTCGTCGATCCT
>BQJX01000193.1 GCA_021604925.1 Gemmatimonadota bacterium | reverse complement strand
CCAGCTTCTCGAGCGGGCGGGCAGAGACCACCACGAACAGGTGCTCGCGCCCTCCGGCACTGGTGACCCGCCAGTTGTTGAGTTCGCCGCCGAACGTCCCGGGGAGGCGCATCTTCCGGTCGGCCGGCAGCGGATTGGCGATGTCGCAACCGTCCAGCGGAAACAGGACCCACGCTTCGCCCTGGTCGTCCTCGTCGAAGACATAGGCCCACATCCGCCGGGAACCGCGCACCTCCAGAAAGAGCTGATCCCCGGCCTGCAACTGCGCGTTCGGCTGAAGGCGCACCTCCTCCGACCGGGTCGCGCGGAAGAACGCCGCCTCGACTTCGAGCGGCGTCGTGATCATCTCGTAGAGCGCCGTGAGTCCCACGACCAAACCCGCAGCCGCGGCCACGCCGAGGGCGGGAATCCACCAGTTGCCCCGGCGCGAACTCCCCGCCGCCACGGTGGACGCCAGCTCGCGCTCCATCTCGCCGGCGGTCTGGTAGCGGTCCGTCGGATCCGGCGCCAGCGCCTTTTCCACCACGCGCACGAACCCGGCCGGCAGATCCGGGCGACGATCCCGCAGCGGCACGTACTCGCCGCGAAGGTGCCGGTCGCGGAGTTCGCGTGCACTGCGCGCATCGATCGGGTACTCCGCGGTGGCGAGGCGGTAGAGCAGAACGCCCACCGCGTACAGATCCGACGTGCGGCCGCCCGCCTGGCCGGCAAAGATCTCCGGCGACATGTACCGCGCGGTTCCCACGAACGCCTCGCCGTCGCTGAGGTCCTGCAGCCGCGGACGCTCCACGGTGGAGCTGAAATCCATGAGAACGACGCGGCCGCCGTCTTCCCGCATCACATTGGACGCTTTCACGTCGCGGTGCACGAGTCCCGCCCCGTGCACGGCCGCCAGCGCCCGCAGCACGTCGATCCCGATCGAGGTGGCCTCGTTGGCGCCATAGGGCCCCTGCTGCTGCAGGCACTCTTCCAGGGTGTGCCCCCGGATCAACTCCATCCAGATGCCGAGCCGGCCGGACCGCTCGCGCGCGCCGTGGACCACCACCACGTTCGGATGGCGCACCTTGGCCAACTGCCGTGCCTCCTGGAGGAAGTCCGTGGACGCGTCCCCCGGGTGGTTGTGCAGCTTCAGCGCGACCTCCGTCTGCAGATCCGGATCCCACGCGCGGAAGACGCTGCCGGCGGATCCGCTTCCGATGGGAGCGCGCAGTTCCAGCGGACCCCAGTGGGACGCGGCCGCCGGAGAACGACCCGGGCGCGCGGGATCGAGCGGACGCGTGGCCTCCTGCGCCGGCACGGCCTCCGCGCCCTCGCCGCAGTGGATCACGCGGATCTGTTCGAGTACGCGCAGGTTCGCAAGTCGGCGTCGTCCCTGCTCGGTCTCGTCCGCCTCCACGTTCCAGTCCACCGGCTGCTCATCGGAGATCCGTTCGGCCACGCGCTCGAGCCGCTTTCTCGTCACCTCGTTCACGACGTGCCCTCCTCGTCCATGCGATCCGCCAGCGACACCAGGCCCCGGGAGACCAGCATGCGCGCCGCGTCCGGCGACGACACGCCCACCGCCTCCGCCACCTGCGCATGTGAGTAGCCCATCTCCAGACGAAGAACGATCGCCTCGCGCTGCGACTCCGGA
This sequence comes from Gemmatimonadota bacterium, assembly GCA_021604925.1. Taxonomy (GTDB): domain Bacteria; phylum ARS69; class ARS69; order ARS69; family ARS69; genus BQJX01. Next base: position 4,436 of record BQJX01000193.1, on the reverse strand, counting down.
AGCGTCTCCAGCGCTGCTTCGTAGCGATCGAGCATCTGCCCCTGAATCGCGTTCTCCAGCGGGGACAACTCGGGCGCGGCCAGATCTTCCGGAGCGGGACCCTGATCCGGACGACGGGCGCCCCGCCGCGCCTGGTCGCGGATCTGGTTCAGCAGGGCGCGGCGCACGTACACCAGCAGCGCCCCTTCGTGCCGCGATTCGAAGTGGTCGATGTTCTCGAGGGTACGCATCAGCGTGATCTGGACGACGTCGTTCGTGTCCACGAGATCCCGGGCCGAGGCCGGCAGCCGCCCGGACGCCCATCGCTGCAGCATGGGCAGCAGACGTCGGGCCAGGCGTTCGCGCGCCGCGGTGTCGCCACCGCGGATCAAATGCAGAAGCGAGGCCGTGGATTCCATGACGCCCCCGGACACGTTGGCGGCTCGGGACAGGCCCGCAAGCAGTCGGGTGTGCAGAGGCAGGATGGGGCCGTTCCAGTCGATAGCGGCCGCGCTCGGCCACCGCCACAAGGCTAGCGCCGTGGGGACTCTCATTGCAACCTCGTCCTTCCTGATGAGCAGCATCGGTTCGCTCACGGTCGAGAGGATTGTCACTCCGAGCTACATCTTTTCGGAATCGCTGCGCTTCCGGGGGAGAAAGCCGCATCCAACCGTTCTCACCTCCATCAACGACGGAGGACACAGAACCGAACGGTGCCGACGAGAAAAGAGAAGCGCCCCCGGGGAAGTCCCCGAGGGCGATCGATGAGCGGTGGGCAGCGGAACTCCCGGAAGGCGAAGCCGCGCCGGCGGGTGAGGCGGTGCGAGTGCGGTGCGGTGCGGTGAGCTAGTTGGCCGAGTGGGTGACCGCCTGCGGCCAGATCCCCACTTTCCGCAGCGCTCGTTCCAGCTGCCCCCACCTCTGCTCCAGCGAGCCGGTCAGGCCCACGGACATCCGCACGAGGCCGGGCGAGATTCCCGCCGCCCGCTGTTCCTCTTCGGTGAGTTCGCTCGAAGTCGACGCCGACGGGCACGACATCAACGTCTCGAAGTAGCCCAGGCTCACGGCCATGTATCCGAACTGCTCATCGTTCTGCAACGTGCCCATCAGTGCGTCGGCACGTTCACGCGTACCCAGATCCACGGTGAGAATCCCGCCCGCTCCGAACTCGCGATTCCCGAGACGATGCAAGGTGTCGCGATTCGGATGGGACTCCAGCCCCGGGTACACCACCCGGACTCCCGCGGCGTGCAAACGCTCCGCGAAGAACTGCGCGCGCTTCGAGTGCTCCTTCATTCGCAGCGGCAACAGGGGCAGTCGAAGCGTGAGGTGCGACGCCACGGTCGGATCCATGGTGGGCCCCAGCAGCATCAGGGCGCCGTCCTGCACGTCCATCAGTTCCAGCAGGAACTCTTCGCGGGCACAGATCGCACCGCCGATCACGTCGGAGGCGCCGCCCGCGTACTTGGTGAGACTGTGCACCACGATGTCCGCTCCGTGCTGAGCCGGGGAGATCACGAGCGGGCAGAACGTGTTGTCCACGACGAGTCGAGCGCCGTGCCGGTGCGCGATCTCCGCCAGCCTGGGAAGGTCGGGGATGGCCAGCGTGGGATTCGCCATCGTCTCCACGTAGAGCATGCGGGTGCGATCGGTGAAGGCGGCTTCCACCGCCTGCAGGTCGTTCGGATCCACGAACGTGGTGTGAACTCCGGCCCGGCCGGGCAGGAACTGACGGAAGAGCGCGTAGGTCCCGCCGTAGATCGCGTGGGCCACGACCGCGTGGTCCCCGGAGCGGCAGAGCTGCATGGCCGTGGCCGCAATCGCGCCCATCCCGGACGACGTGCAGTAGGCCGCCTCGGTCCCCTCCATGGCGGCCAACTGCCGACCCAGCGCATACACGGTGGGGTTGAAGTGCCTCCCGTAGAGATAGCAGCCCTGCTTGGGTCCCGCCTGGCCGGTGAACAGGGACGGCATCGTCTCCGGATCCATGACCGTGAACGTGGTGCTGATCTCGACCGAGAGGTTCACGCCACCGTGCTCGCCGAACTCGTGCCGCGCGGCGGCCATGGCCTCGACTGGATGGAAGTCGCTCATCTCGATTCTCCTTTAGAGGGCTCGGCGTGGCGGAACGATCACGTTGGCCAACAGCAGGCCGGTCACCAGGGCCACCGCCACCAGCGACATTCGAAACGCGGTCTCCATGCCTGCCACCACGTCGCTGGCCAGCAGCGACGACAGGCTCTCGAAACCGATGCTTCCGGGCACCAACAGCACGATGCCCGGCACGACCGGGATGCTCGCGGGCCGGCGCGACAGGTTCGCGTAGAGGTTGCCGCCGGCCCCCACCAGCGCCGCGCCCACGAACGCCCCGAGTTCGGGGCCCAGCACCAGCGCACCCCAGCGCGCCCCGGCAAAGGCCAGCACGCCGGACGCGAGAATCCAGGGGAAGTCGCCGGGGCGCGCCCGGAACAGCACGGTGAACGACGCGGCGGCGGCCATCATCGCCAGGGCGAGCGTCCACGTGGGCAGAGGAACGGGATCCGCCACCGGCACCGGTCCGAGCCAGAGCTCGATGACGCGCGTTCCCAGCGCCACGCCGAATCCGATCGACAGGAACAACACGAACGCGCCGGTCAGGCGAGCGGTGCCGGACACCAGGTGACGCGTGGAGATCTCCGTCATGGCGGTGGTGAGCGTGAGGCCGGGAATCAGAACGATGAGTCCGGCGAGCACGGCCACGTGGGCGGAGAGCGGTCCGATCCACCACGCCGCCGCTCCCGCCACCAGGGCCGCGACGAACGCGGCGGCCGGCTCGAACACGCGCCCCACCAGCGGGAATCGCGGCGACGCCACCGCCAGAAGACCCGTGGACAGACCGATGGTCGCCACCGTGACGATCTCACGCACGCCCCCGCCGAAGAAGCGGGCGGCGGCCGCGGACGCCACCACAAAGCAGGCGGCGGTCAGGACCGCGCCGTACCGGGGCGGAGCGTTCACGACCTCGCGCACGCGGTCGGCGCCGGCCCGGCACGTCATGGCGCCGCGCGCCACGTCCTCCAGGACGGCATCGAGCTCGGCCAGGCGCTCCAGGTCCACGTCGCCGGGATCGGTGCGATTCAGGAGCGTGGCCGGATGGTCCGCGCGGGCGGGGTCCTCGAACGAGGCAAAGAACGCGGTCGGCGTGGCGAAGAACTGCGCCACCACGCCCAGATGCGCGGCCGCGCGCTCCAACGACGTCTCCAGGCGATGCGCGGGCGCACCGAACCGGTGCAGCGCACGCCCCAGCTGCCCGAGAAACGCCAGCGCATCCGCCGCCTCGTCCGGGGCCAGCGGCAGCGCCCGCGCGGTCACCGAGGGACGCCCACTCCAGGCCCACGGAAAGGCCCGCCGACCCGCCCCCGCGGGCCCGCGCCTGGCCGGTGGCCGGCTCGCCGGAGCGGCTCCGGCGGCCCCGCTCTTCGTCTGTCTCACTCTGATCCGTGCCACGGGCGTCCTTCCTTCGTTTCTTCTGTATACTCGTCCTCTACTAGACTATGATTTGGCTCTATCCTTATCCACCGAATTGACTTCGGGGAGCGGCCATGCAGCGACCTCTGGACCGAATCGACCGCGTCATTCTTGCCGAACTACAGAAGGATGCTCGGCAGTCGAACAAGGAGCTCGCGGCGAAGGCGGGACTGGCGCCGTCCAGTTGCCTGGAGCGGGTTCGCCAGCTGCGGGCGGGCGGCGTCCTGCGCGGCTTCCACGCGGATGTGGACCCGGCCGCACTGGGCATCGGGATCCAGGCGATTATTGCGGTGAGGATTCTCCAGCACACGCGCAAGATGAACGACGCGTTCCGCGCGCATGTCATCGCGCTGCCGGAAGTGATCGCGGCCCAGCACCTGGCCGGCGAGAACGACTACCTGCTCCACGTGGCCGTGCGCGACGTGCAGCATCTGCGGAATCTCACGCTGGATGAGCTGACCACGCGCGAGGAGGTCGGGCACGTGGAGACGGCGCTGATCTTCGATCACCACCGCAGCTGGACGTTGCCGGACTACTCCGGAACGTAGCGCGCCCCGAACGATGCCAGCGTGTCGGCCACGAGAAACGCATCGCGCTCGTTGCCCAGCAGCAGGTGATCCGCCTCGCCCAGCGACACGAAGCTCTTGGGATGCCGCGCCGCCTTGAACAGCCGCCCGGCATGTTCGATGTCCACGATCTCATCGCGCACGGCATGGAACGCCACGTACGCGCAGTCCAGGTGCGCCACGCGGTCCGTGAGGTCCCATCGCTCCAGATCCTTGAGCAGTCCCGCCCCCACCGTCACCCGCTTCCCCACCACTTCGATCTCCGCCCGCCCCGTGGTGAGAAGGTCCGGCGCGAACTTCAGAAGCGTGGCCCGCAGATGCTCGGTGGTGCTGGGCGTGGCGCACGAAGCCACCACGCGCACGCTCGGCAGTTCGGGCGCCGCG
>BQJX01000192.1 GCA_021604925.1 Gemmatimonadota bacterium | reverse complement strand
TACGCGGTCGATTCCGGATACCTGGAAGAGCGCGAGGCCATGCGGCACGACGATCGCCACCTCGTGACGAACGCGCTCGGTCTTCCGGAGATGCGGATCGAGGTGGGGCCGGCCCTGCGGATCGCGGCGCGCGACACGCTTCTCCTGGCTTCGGACGGGATCACGGACAATCTCTACCTGGAGGAGATCGTGGATCGGGTTCGGGCCGGCGGACCGGAGCAACGCGCGGTGGAGCTGGCCCAGATGGCCGGACGCCGCATGCGTCGCCCCGAGGGGCCCAGTCCGGGCAAGCCGGACGACCTGTCGTTCATCCTTTGGCGCCGGCGGGCGTGACAGCCGAGGGCCCGGCCGCTATGCTTGCGGGGATCCTGCGCGCCACGCCGCGCGAAACGCGCTCATGGACAAGGGAGTGACGCATGTGGGCCCATCTCGAGATTGACCGAACGGAACCCGACGAGAACGGACGGGCGCACTATCGCCTCTCGGGATCGCTGTCCTACGGAGATCCGGGCGCGCGATTCGTGGCCGAGGTGAAGAAGGACGTGGATGCCGGTGCGCGCACCGTGATCGTGGACGTGGAAAAGGTGGATCGCATCGACAGCGGTGGGATCGGCCTGCTGTGCGCGGCCCATTCGTCGGTGCGCAACGGCGGCGGGGTTCTCCGCATCGAGGGGCTGAGCCCGCGCTACCACAAGCTCTTCAAGACGGTCGGCCTCTCCGACGTCTTCGACCTCCGTTCGGAGCCGCCGACCGGATAGGGTCGGGTCCATTCGCGACGGGCCGCTCATGTACTTGGCGTCCCTTCCCGGTTTCTGTAGAGCGAGCCACTCCGCGGATGGGTGGTGCTCGTCTCTCGTGATTCCCTGGGAGGAACCCCATGCGTCGCACGCCCCTGATCCCTGTCCTGTCTCTGCTTCTGGTCGCAGCGCCCCCGGTTTTCGGCGCGGCTCACCTCACGGTTTCCTCGATTGACGGCTCCCAAGAGGTGCCGGCGAATGGCAGCGCGGGCACCGGCTCCGCCCAGTTCATCGTGGATACCGCCACGAACACCATCTTTTACCACATCACGTTCTCCGGTCTGACCGGCGTGGAGACCGCTGCCCACGTTCACGGCTTCGCGCCTCCCGGCGCCAACGCGGGCGTGCTGTTCGGTCTGCCGCTGGGTTCGCCCAAGGTTGGAAGTGCCACGTACGCCGAAGCCCAGGAGGCCAGCATTCTCGCCGGGCTCACGTACGTGAACATCCACAGCACGTTTGCCGGCGGCGGAGAGATCCGCGGGCAGGTGGTGGTGGATCCCGCGACCGACTTCGTGGCGTTGATCGACCCGCTGCAGGAAGTGCCGCCGAACCCGCCGGGCGGAGAGGGGATTGCCTCTTTCGATCTCGACACCGTCGGCAACACGGTGGCGTACGACATTCGCTTCTGGGGACTGACCGGCGTGGAGACGGCCGCCCACATCCACGGTCCCGCGCCGATCGGGGCGAACGCCGGCGTGCTCTTCGGGCTGCCGGCCGGCTCCCCCAAGATCGGGTCGTCCGCGATCACCGAAGCGACCGAGTCGGCCATCCTTTCGGGACTGACCTACGTGAACATCCACTCCACGTTCGATGGAGGTGGCGAAATTCGCGGTCAGGTCCTGCCGATGAACCCGGCCACCGGCGTGGACGCGGTGCCCGCGGACCGATCGGGCGTGGCGTTGCTGGCCGCGCCGAACCCCGCCCCGCACGGCAATGTGGCCCTGCTCTATTCGCTGCCGCGATCCGGCCCCGTCACCGTGACCATCCACGACGTGAGCGGCCGGGTGATCCGCCGGATCTACGACGAAGTCTCCGCGGGCTCCGGGGTCCTTTCGTGGGACACCCGCAATGATCTGGGCCAGGACGTCGCGGCGGGAGTCTACTTCGCCCGTCTCGACAGCCGGGAAGGACGCCAGACCCGTCAGATCGTCGTGCTTCGTTGAGATCCGGACGGAGACGACTCCTCCTCGCCGGTGCGCTGCTCCCGCTGTTCATGGCGGGTTGCAGCGACCCGGGCAAGGAACTGGACGTGGCCCCGCCGGACGACGATGGGGGGGATCCCGGCGGCGAGCCCGCGGCGCCCGACACGGTCACCTACTCTGCGGACCGGGACAACACGCTCTATGAGCACCCGGGCGGAGTGCTGAGCAACGGCGCGGGTTCATTCATCTTCGCGGGAAAGAGCGCGGGCGATCAGGTGCGAAGGGCGTTGCTCCGTTTCGATCTTTCGGGAACGACACGGGGCGACGCCGTCGTGCAGGCGGCCTGGCTCGACCTGGAGTGCTCGCGCGCCCGGAACGTACAGCCGCTCGACGTCGCCCTGCACCGGGTCACCGCCTCGTGGGGAGAGGCCGGTTCCGATGGCAAGCTGGAGGAGGGCCAGGGAGCCGTGGCCGAGGCGGGCGACGCCACCTGGATCCATCGCGAGTTCGATGCGTTGCCCTGGACCGCGGAGGGTGGCGACTTCGACCCGACCGCGTCCGCGGCGGTGCCGGTGGCGGGCCTGGGAGCGTATCGCTGGTCGTCCACCAGTGGGCTGGTGGCGGACGTCCAAGGCTGGGTGGAGGATGCCGCCACCAATCACGGGTGGATCGTCCTGGGAGATGAGAGCTCTCCGGAGACCGCCAAGCGCTTCAACAGCCGCGAACACGCTGCGGCCGCCTCGCAGCCGCGCCTCACCGTTGTGTTCGCGCCGCCACCGGTTGCGCGCTAGCGCGAGGCGTCACGGATCTCGCGGGTGCGTTCCAGGCTCGCAGGCGGCAGGTCACCGGCGATGGACTCGAGCGCTTCCGCCCGCTTGCGCTTGCGTGCCGGCGGATCGTGGAACTCCGGCCGCCGGAACTGCACCGGCCGGCTTCGGTCCTTCTTCCAGCGTTCGTGGAACACCTCCGCCATCGGCGAGGTGTAGTAGCCCACGCCGCCGCCGTACGCGCTGGGTGCGTCCGTCTTGGGAACGAGGAAGTCCGCCACCGTGTGGTCGTCGGTGATGCGGCGGGCGTCGCGAACGGTCTCCTCGAGAAGGGGACCGGCGGCGACGAGCTTGGAGAGCGTGTCTTCCAGGCCGGACTGCACGGACCGGAGATCCCGCCGCACGTTGGGATCCGCGAACGTGCTCCGGATGGCCTCGTAGTCCAGCGCTTGCGGCGCGTCCTGCTTGGAGCCGGCGATCCACCAGGACCAGTTGTCCGACCAGACCGAGGAGTTCGGAAAGACGTCCAGCATGGTGCCGATCAGCGACAGCGAGATGGGTCGTCCGGTCTGGTTGATGTCGATCCACTGCGAGAGCAGACCGCCGTCCTTGAGCCGATCCCGGGCGATCTCGTAGAACTCGGTCGTGTACAGGTAGACCACCCCGGCCGTGTGCAGGGTGGGGAGTTCCAGCTGGATGATGTCGTACTGCCGCGACGTGCGCAGCAGGTAGTTCCGCCCGTCCTCCACCACGGTGTGCACCCGCGGATCGTCCAGCACGGCCAGGTTCGTGGGGAAGTAGGCGGCCGCCTCGAACGGCCCCTCGCTGATGTCCACGATGTCCAGCCGATCGATCGGAAACTGCGCGAACGCGCTGGCCGTGTTTCCCGCGCCCATGCTGATCACGAGTACGTCCTTGGCGTCCGGCTTCAGCGCCATGGCGGAGTACGCAAGCAGCCGGTTGGCGTAGTTGCCCAGCGGTGCGGATCCGGCCGCGCCCCGCCCGTCGCCGAACGCCAGCACGCGGTGTCCCGCCCGCTCGTGCACGAAGCAGATGTCGGCGGCCGTCTCCTTGTAGAAGAGCACCTTGCCGGTGTGTCGCTCGAAGTCCGCGATCAGGGCGCGGTCCGGGATGGCCACGAGCGTGACGACCAGCAACCCGATCCCGAGCGTGAACAGGACGCGGGGCCGCCCACCGGATCGCAGCGCGCGCCCCAGAAACGCGGCGCCGATGACGGCACTCAGACCGGACAGGACGGCCAGCGAGCGCTGCACGCCCAGGGTGTCAAACAGCACAAAGCCGGCCACCAGCGTGCCGGCGATGGCGCCCAGCGTATTGGCGCCGTAGAGGAACGCGACGGTCCGGGAGTCCTCCGCCCGCCCGCGCTTGTAGAGGCGGGCCACCAGCGGAAACGAGATCCCGTAGAGGAACGTGGTGGGAAGGATCACGAGTGCGGCCACCACCACCTTCTGCAGAAGGATGATCCACCAGGTGTCCGCCCCCAGGCCGCCGATCATCCAGGTCCAGAGCGCGGGAATCCACTGGTACACGTGCAGCGTGGCGGCTCCGATCAGCGCGATGAGCACCTGCACGGCCCCCAGAACCCGGGCGGGCGACGCGGACTGAAGGCGTTGCTCCAGGAAACGGGAGTACACGAGACTCCCGGCGCCGAGTCCCAGCAGATACAGCGTGAGCATCACGGAGAAGGAATAGGTGGCGCTCTGCAGGTAGAAGACAAGGATCCGGAACCAGCAGAGTTCGAAGGCGAGCGCCGTGAATCCGATCAGGCCGTAGAGGATGAGGATCGTACCGGGTCTGGGCGCGCCGTCCGGGCTCGTCGGCGCGGTCCCTGCGGCCGGCACCGGCGCCGGATCCGCAACTGCGGAAACAGGGCCGCCGCGGGCGAGGAACGCAGCGACCAGCCCCGCCAGAAGGAGATTCGTGGCGGCGGTGGCGTAGGTTGTGGCGAGCACGCCGTAGTGATAGAGCAGCACGAAGCCGACCAGCACGCAGCCGACGGCGGCGCCGAGCGTGTTGGCTCCGTACAGCAGGCCCACCCGGCGACTCGAGACGCGATCCTCCGCGGCAATCGACCGGAACGCGTGCACCAGGACCGGGAGCGTGAGCCCCATCGCCACCGTCGGGAGCGCCATGGCCAGCATGGCCAGTCCGAACCGAAGGAGCGACGTCAGGAACGTGGGGTCGCCGTCGCCGGTGGCGGCCAGGTAGATCGCCGTGATGGGGGCCGCCGCGAACGGGACCAGCAGCGCGCCGATCCCGATCACGATCTCCAGCAGCACGTAGAGCGTCCACCGCGAGCCCCGCCAGCGGCGGAGGATCGACGGGGCCGCGGCGCTGCCCAGGCCGAGTCCGGCCATGAACGCGCAGAGTACCGCCGTGGTGGCGTGGATGCTGAGCCCGAACACCGGCGTGAAGACGCGGGTCCACACGATCTCGTAGACAAGGGCGCAGGCTCCGGAGAGGAAGACGATTCCGTAGGGAAGGACGCGCGATCGGTTCACACCAGCTCCGGAACGGGGACCATCCATCCTCGGCTCGGCCGCCCGGCGGGTCAAGGGGGCAAACGCGTTGCCCTTGGCCACGGCGCAGTGGGTGTAGTAGAGGTACACGTAGGGACGTCAGGAGTGCAGGTGAGATGCCCAACCCGGGGGTGGGAGAGATGAGGGTGGAAGAGGGCTGCGGCGCGAGAGATTCGGTCGTGCGAACAGTGATGATGGCGCTTTTGATCTGGGGAGCGGGCGCCGCGCCGGCGTCGTCCCAGATCCTGAACACGCTGCGCGGCTTCGAATCGAAGGAGGGCCTCTCCGGCGGAGTCGGCACGTTCTTCAGCGCCACCGGAGGGAACACGGAGAACCTCACCGTGACCGGGTCGGCGCGGGGCCAATGGCAGGGGACCACGCAGCGATGGCGGTTCCTCGTGGACGGAACCCGGTCGCGGGCGGCCGGGAGCACCACCGAGGAGTCCTCGGTCACGCATCTCCGGCACAACGCCAGGCTCAACGATCGCTGGGCGACCATCGCCTTTGCGCAGCACCAGCACGATCGCTTCCAGCGGCTTACGGCGCGGTACCTGTTTGGCGTGGGAGCGCGGTGGGACTGGATTCGCCGGGAGCGTCTGGAGGGATCCTGGGGCCTCACGCCCATGCTGGAGGCGGAGAAGATCCAGGAAGAGTCCACGGAGGTGTCGGCGCGCTTCTCCACGTTCGTGAGTCTGCTCGGTCGGGTGAACGATCGAACGACGGTGGACCTCACGGCGTTCGTGCAACCCAAGGCGGATCCGCTGGACGATCTGCGCGCCGTGGCCAGCGCCTCGCTCAAGACGGCGGTCTCCGGCAAGGTGTCCCTGCACGTGCAGGGCAG
>BQJX01000191.1 GCA_021604925.1 Gemmatimonadota bacterium | reverse complement strand
TCGCTGCTGGCCGGCATCGCGGTGGGGCAGGCCATCGAACGATGCTGCGGCGTGCGTCCCGGGCTCAAGTGGCCGAACGACGTCCTGTTGCATGGGCGGAAGATCTGCGGCGTTCTGGTGGAGGCGCGCTCCGTGGGGTCCGCCCTGCATCCGGTGGCGGGGATCGGCCTCAACGTGCACCACCGCGCGGAGGACTTCCCCGAGGAACTCCGGGAGCGCGCCGGTTCGCTGGAGAGCACGTGCGGTGGCCACCCCGAACGCAGCACGGTTCTGGCCGCCGTGATGAACGAGTTGGAGAGCGTGCTGGACGAGGAACGCGCCGGCCGCCTGCGCCTTTCCGATCGGTTCGCGGAGTGGGACGCACTGGCGGATCAACCGGTGGAGGTGCTGGATGCCGGTCCGCGCGGGACGGCGCGGGGCGTGGACGAACAGGGCTGCCTTCGGTTGGAGACGGCGACCGGAACGCAGTCCGTTCGAAGCGGCGAGGTGAGCCTGCGTGCGCGGTAGGGTGGGTTCCTCCCGAACCTGTGGTAGGCTCCGCCCATGCTACTGACTGCGGACATCGGCAACACGAACGTCGTCCTCGGCGTCTTCGATGACGAGGGAACTCCGCGCGGTCGGGTGCGGGTCGGAACCCGGCGCGACGCCACCGCGGACGAGATCGCGATGACGGTGGCCCACCTCTGTCGCGAGATTGCCGGCCAGGAGAAGTGCATCCGCCGCACGATCCTGTGCTCGGTGGTTCCCAGCCTCACGCGCACGTTCGCCGCGTTCGTGGAGGACCAGCTGGCGCACTCGCCCACCATCATCTCGGCGGAACTCGATCTGGGGATACCCGTGGCGGTGGACGATCCGCGCGAGGTCGGCGCCGACCGCATCACCAACGCCATTGCCGCGCGCAACCTGGTCGGCGTTCCCGCGATCGTGGTGGACCTGGGCACGGCCACGAACTTTGACGTGCTGGATCCCGCGGGGCGCTACGTGGGGGGCGTGATCGCGCCCGGCATCGAGACCGCGTCCGAGGATCTCTTCCGGCGGGCGGCGCGTCTGACCAAGGTGGACCTTTCCTTTCCGGACTCGGTCGTCGGCAGCAACACGGCGGACTGCCTGCGCTCCGGCATCCTGAACGGAGCCGTCGGCATGATCGACACGCTGGTCGAGGCGATCTGGAAGGAACTCGGCCAGAAGGGAACGGTGATCGCCACCGGCGGGTTGGCCCCGCTGATCGGGCCCCGTTGCCGGACCATCGATTCCGTGGATGTGGGGCTCACGTTGAACGGGTTGCTCGCCATCGATCGCCACCTTCGCCGCGGGGTCGACGCCGGGCGCGCCTGACGCGGCCAGGGAGAACCGATGCCCCGAAATGCCCGTCTCCAGGGGCTTTCCGGCGCTTCCTCGATCCGGAACTCCCCTTTTCGCCATTGACTCGGGTGAATCGACCGCGCGACTATCGCCCCATCGACGTCGACCCCATCCGCGCACTTCCTTGGAGGAGCCTCATGAATCATCCATTCGGACGATGGGCACTGGCCATGGTGCTGGGTGCCGGGCTGGCGGCAACGCCGGCGTCCGCCCAGCTGGAGACCACCCTGGAGAGCCTGAGCGGCGAGTTCGCCCAGGGGTACCTGGGGCCGCTCGCAGACGGCATGTCCGGAAGCATGAATTCCGGGATCTTCCGGAACGGCGACGTGCCGTTTGCCGGACTCAATCTCACGCTGGATCTCAAGGCCGTGGTGGTGGGCTTTTCGGACGACCACCAGACCTACACGGCGGAGGTCGAGGACTTCGGCTCGGGCGAAGTGCCTACCGTGGTGGGGAGTCTGGAACCGGGGTCGCTGACCGGTCCCGGCGGTGCCACGCTGCCGTTCCCGGGCGGCTTCGACCTGGAGCACTTCGGGATTGCGGTTCCGCAGCTGACCGTGGGGTCGGTCTACGGAACCCGCGCCATCATCCGGTACATCTCGTTGAGCCTCGGCGACGAGGACGACGACCTGGGCGAGTTCAGCTACTGGGGAATCGGCGGACAGCACAGCGTGTCGCGCTACCTTCCCGGGCTCCCGGTGGACGTCGCGGCCGGCCTCATGTACCAGAAGTTCAATATCGGCAAGGATGACCTGGTCACCGCAAAGGCGCTCGCATTCAACCTCACCGGAAGCAAGAAGTTCGGCATGGTCGTTTCCGTGGAGCCCTACGTGGGCATCGGCGTGGATTCGTTCGAGATGGACGCGCAGTACACGTTCGACAACGACGGTACGGAAGAGGAGATCGCGCTCACGTTTGATCGGCAGAACGACTTCCATGGTACCATTGGCGTGAGCCTGAACGTGCCCGGCGTCAAGCTGCATGGCGAACTCAACAAGGCAGCGGCGAGCGGCTACGCCGTCGGCCTCAGCTTTGGAATCTAGGAGGCTCCCGTGAATTTGCGAATGACCTACAAGACGGCGGCGCTTGCCCTGCTGATGCTCCCGCTGTTGGGAGCCACGTGCGCCAAGGACAAGTTGATCGCGTTGATCATCGATGCGGACCTGATCGGGGTCTTTCAGGCCTCCGGTGAACTCAACGTCCACAGCGACACGGACACCATCAATCTCCGCGACGAGCTGAATCTGGATCAGGTCGTGGCCGACCAGGGAGTCGACGTCCACGCGATCGATCCCGATGCACTCAAGGTCAAGAGGATCTTCTACAAGATCGTGACCCCGGAGGCGGGACGGTCCATTACGAACGGACAGGTCTCGCTGGACGGGATCTCGCTGGCGACGGGCCTCACCGTGTCGGCGGCCACCGCCACCGACTGGATCGACATCACCACGAGACTGAGCGCCGGCGGCGTGATCTATGTGAACAGCTTCCTGAAGGCAGTGGTGCTCGATCTGCAGAACGGCACCTCGAACGCACCTCCGACCGTCACCTACTCCGTTTCCGGCAACTCCCTCCCGGCCGACGATCCGACGGATTTCGTCTGGTCGGTCAAACTGGAGATCACCGGGATCGTGAAGCAGGAGTACACGCTGCCCGACTTCTAGAAAAGAGGCTGGGCCGGCACGCTTGCGGGCGGTGGGGGGCTTCCTCCACCGCCCTTTTTCTTTGCCCGGGCGACCGGCCGGGCCGGATCGCGGCATCTCCCCAAAGTGCGCCAGAAGCCCTCAGGGCCGCCCAGCGCCGTTTCCGGCCAAAACCTGATTCGGGCCGAAGGGACCCCTTGACACCTCTGAAGGGGGCCTGTAACTTCCCCTCGATTCGTTCCCCTGCTAGCACTCTCGGAATAGGAGTGCTAGCCCAACCCCCAGACTCGACCTTGAAATGGTCGTCCCGGCACCGCCGGGTGGAGGAATCGATGAGCATCAAACCGCTGGGTGACCGCGTTCTGATCAAGGCGCTGGACGCCGAGGAAGTCTCGAAGAGCGGGATCATCATCCCGGACACCGCCAAGGAGCGTCCCTCCGAGGGCAAGATCGTGGCCGTGGGCACGGGACGGCTGACGGACGAGGGCAAGCGTCTGGGCCTGGAAGTGAAGAAGGGCGACAAGGTCCTGTACGGCAAGTACTCGGGCACCGAGGTCAAGGTGGACGGCAACGACTACCTGATCCTCCGTGAGACCGACATCCTCGCCATCCTGTAGCTCACCAAGAAACCGAATGGGCCCCTCGACAAAGGTCGCGGCGGCCGGACCCAGACCCGAACCGATCCCGGACGCCGGGAGCGGGAGGAAGTGTTTCAATGGCCAAGATGATGGAGTTCGATAGCGCCGCTCGCGAAGCGCTGCGTCGCGGAGTCGACCAGCTCGCAGAAGCTGTCAAGGTGACCCTCGGCCCCAAGGGCCGCAATGTGGTCATCGACAAGAAGTACGGTTCGCCCACCGTCACGAACGACGGTGTGTCGATCGCCAAGGAGATCGAGCTCGAGGACCCGTACGAGAACATGGGCGCGCAGATGGTCAAGGAAGTCGCCACCAAGACGAACGATGTGGCCGGCGACGGAACCACGACCGCCACGATCCTGGCCCAGGCGATCGTGCACAAGGGCATCCGCAACGTGACCGCGGGCGCCAGCCCCATGGGCCTCAAGCGCGGCATCGAGAAGGCCGTGAAGGCCGCCGTGGAAGCCATCGCCAAGCAGTCCAAGCAGGTCAAGGACAAGGCGACCGTGGAGCAGGTGGCCACGATCTCCTCGAACAACGACCAGTCGATCGGTTCGATCATTGCCGAGGCCATGGACCGCGTCGGCCAGGACGGCGTGATCACGGTGGAAGAAGCCAAGTCCATGGACACCACGCTGGAGACGGTCGAGGGAATGCAGTTCGACCGCGGCTACCTGTCGCCGTACTTCGTGACGGATCCCGAGCGCATGGAAGTCAACCTGGACGACTGCCACGTGCTCATCCACGACAAGAAGATCTCCAACATGAAGGACCTGCTCCCGGTGCTGGAGAAGGTCGTGCAGCTCGGTCGCCCGCTGCTCGTGATCGCGGAAGACATCGACGGTGAGGCCCTGGCCACGCTCGTCGTGAACAAGCTGCGCGGCACGCTGAACATCGCCGCCGTCAAGGCGCCGGGCTTCGGGGATCGCCGCAAGGCCATGCTCGAGGACATCGCCACGCTGACCGGTGGTCGCGTGATCAGCGAGGAAGTCGGCTTCAAGCTCGAGAACGCCACCACGGCGGACCTGGGCCGCGCCAAGCGCATCACGATCGACAAGGACAACACCACGATCGTGGAAGGCGCCGGCAAGAAGACCGAGATCCAGAGCCGCATCGGGCAGATCCGTCGCCAGATCGAGGACTCCACCTCGGACTACGACCGCGAGAAGCTCCAGGAGCGTCTCGCCAAGCTCGCCGGTGGCGTGGCCGTCATCAACGTGGGTGCGGCCACCGAGACCGAGATGAAGGAAAAGAAGGCCCGCGTGGAGGACGCGCTTGCGGCCACGCGCGCAGCGGTGGAAGAGGGCATCGTGCCGGGTGGCGGGGTTGCGCTGATCCGGTGCACCAAGGCCGTGGAAGCCGTCATTGCGGGTCTGGAAGGCGACGAGAAGACGGGCGCAGAGATCATCCTGCGCGTGCTCGAGGAGCCGGCCCGCCAGATCGCCTACAACGCGGGGCAAGAGGGTTCCCTCGTCGCCCAGCGTCTGAAGAGCGAGAAGAGCGGAACCATGGGATTCAACGCTGCCACCGGAGAGTATGTCGACATGCTCAAGGCCGGCATCCTGGATCCGGCCAAGGTCACGCGCTCCGCTCTGCAGCACGCGGCGTCCGTTTCGGCGCTCATCCTCACGACCGAGTGCATCCTCACGGATCTCCCGGAAGAGGACAAGGGCGGCGGCCATGCCCCGGCGGGCATGGGTGGCATGGGCGGCATGGGCGGCATGATGTAGCCTGCCGATCCATCCGGATCGATCGGGGGCGTCCTTTCGGGGGCGCCCCTTTTTTTGCGCCCCGGAATCCCGGTCCCGGGCTGCCGCGGGTTGCACCTGTCCACGCCGTGGGATACCCTCGCGCCTCCGGGAATCCCCCCATCGGCGAGGAAAGTCATGAGCGATCTTGCACGGATCACTTTGTCCGACATCGGGCTGGTTGGACATCACGGCTATCATGCCGCCGAGAAGGAACTGGGTCAGCGCTTTGAAGTGGACGTGGACCTCTGGGTCGACATCGAAGCGTCGAGTCGTTCCGATGAGCTCGAAGACGCGGTGAACTACGAGAATGTCTACCTCCTGGTCGAGAAGACCGTGCGAGATGACAACTTCTCGCTGATCGAGGCGTTGGGCGCGGACCTTGCGGACTCGATCTACGACCAGTTCGAGATCGAAGGCGTGACGGTCCGGCTCCGGAAGCCGAGCATTCCCCACTGTCCCAACCTGGGGCACGTGGAGATCGAGATCGATCGTGGGCGGGTCGGGGAGTGACGCAGTCCGGCACCTGGTATCCCGCGGCGATCGGCCTGGGCGGCAACGTGGACGACGTACTGTCGGCGTTCGCCAGGGCGCTGGAGGGTCTCGACGCGGACGACGACATCCGGGTGCGGGCCGTGTCGTCGGCGTGGAGCACCGCGCCCTGGGGACTGCTGGATCAGCCCGACTTCGTGAATGCCGTGGTGGTCGTG
>BQJX01000190.1 GCA_021604925.1 Gemmatimonadota bacterium | reverse complement strand
CGCCCGGATCGCCCGGATCGCCCGGATCGCCCGGATCGCCCGGATCGCCCGGATCGCCCGGATCGCCCGGGTACGCCGGATCGCCCGAATCGAGTCGCATCTGCGCGGAGGCCGTCGGCCTCGCCCATCGAAAGGAGAATCGCCATGAGCGTGAAACATCTGGACCATCTGAATCTGACCGTCCGCAACTTCGATGAGTCCGTGGAATGGTACGGGCGCATCTTCGGCTTCGAAAAGGTGGAGGAGGACTTCCAGGACGGGGTGCACTGGGGAGTGATTCGATCGGGAGACGCGTTGCTGTGCATCTACGAGTATCCGACTCCCGAGCACCTGGATCGTTTCGCCGCGCGGGATCGCGGTCTGCACTCGCTGAACCACTTCGCGTTGCGAATCACCGACGCGGACGAGTGGCTGGCCACGGCGCGCCGCGAGAAGCTCAAGATCAACTACGGCGGCGAAGTGGAATGGCCGAACTCGCGCGCCTGGTACGTCAACGATCCGACCGGCTGGGAGATCGAAGTCGTCCACTGGAAGAACGATGAAGTGAAGTTCGCACCGCTGGCGAAGGCCGAACGCTAGCCCCGACGGTCCGCCAACGTCTGCAGGTAGACGAGAAGCCGTCAGGCGTCTGCGAGGTATTTCCTGGGCTCCGGAATCGTCTATTGTGACTGAGCGAGGTGAGTCACGGGACGGAAAGGAGCCCCCCGATGCGTAGATCTCGGAGTGTTGCAGCAGCGCTGGTCGTTCTGCACTTCAGCGGCAATGCGGCTGCACAAGCCGTCGAAGAGGCCTGGGTGGACCGCTACGACGGCGCCGGACAGGGCATCGATGGGACGGACCGCGGCTTCGCGGCTGCGATCGACAACCAGGGCAACACGATCGTGGCGGGATTCAGCGCGGAACCGCTGGGCGGCTCCTACCTCGCCATCAAGTATGCCCCGGACGGCACCCGACTCTGGGTGGCCGCCGAGAACATCGCCGGGGGTGGAGTTGGGCGCACCATGACCGTGGATGATGCCGATAACGTGATTGTGGTCGGCTCCGCGGAGGCCGGTTCGCAATTCGGCGTGATCAAGTATGACGCCGACGGCAACAGGCTATGGACGCGGAGGTACGATCCGGGGCCCAGTGTGCTGACTACCTTTGAAGGCGTGGTGACAGACGCGACGGGTGCTGTCTATGCCTACGGCAACGTCTGGCCAAACATCTCCCTTCCGTGGAACCTGATCGTGGTCAAGTACGCTGCGGACGGGACGCAGCTCTGGGATCTGGTCTATCCGTCGTCCCAGGGGAGGGCGATGGCTTTCTCGGATGGTGCCGTCTACGTGGCCGGGAACAAGGAAGTCGCGAGCAACGACGAGGACCTGCTTGTCCTCAAGGTCACGTCCTCAGGCGCCGTGGACTGGGCGCGCACGTATGGCCGCACGGCGTCGTTTGCCAACGACTCCGCCGAGGACATGGCCATCGATGCGTTCGGCAACATCGTCGCCGTCGGCACCTACAGCGGGAATCCATCGGGCGTCACGACGGACGTTGCGGTGGTCCGGCTGGCTCCCGACGGCACCCTGCTCTCCGACGTGGCTTATGACGCGCCGGGGGGCACGCACGAATGGGGCCGCGACCTCGTTCTCGACGCGTCCGGCAACGCGGTCGTCTCGGCGCACCTTGCGGACCCCGCGGGTGGGTACGACGTCCTGACCGCCAAGCTGGATCCGACGGGCGGCGAGATCTGGTCGCGGGCCTACGGGGGCTTCGAGACGTTCACGGACACGCCCCAGGACATGGCGATCGATTCCCAGGGCGGCATCTACGTTGTGGGGGATGTCGTGTCCTCCGAGCTTGTGGACGAGTACTTCACCATCAAGTACGACGCGGCCGGGACGCTGGAATGGGAGCAGCGGTACGCCGGCGCGACGCAGGATCCTTCGCACGGCATGGCCGTCGACGTGAGCGCGGACCTGCGCGTCGTGGTGACCGGCTACTCGAGCAATCCGGCCGCATCCTCCGGCGACGATGACGTCGCCACGGTGTGCTACAGCCAATCGGGAGCAGTGTCGGCGCCCGTGGGCTTGGCTGGGGCCCCGTCGCTCGAGGTCGTCCCGGCCCCCAATCCCTTCGTGGGATCGACGGTCTTGGCCTTGTCTCTCGCGGAGTCCCGATCGGTCACGCTGGAGATCTTCGATGTTGCCGGGCGCCGCGTGCGGGCGCTCGCCGGTGGCCGGACTTCGGCCGGAACTCATGTGCAGGGCTGGGACGGCCGGGATGACGCGGGCTTGCCGGTGGTGGCCGGAATCTATTTCGTGCGGCTGAGCGCCGGTGATCAGCAGCGGACCGTGAAAATCGTGAAGTTGGGCGCGAACTGACCGGGAGCACACCCCCGGCGAAGGTTCGCACCGCTGGCGAAGGCCGAACGCTAGCCCCGACGGTCCGCCAACGTCTGCAGGTAGACGGCCTTGGTCTTGGCGGCCACGGCCGTCGCGCGGAAGAACTCCTCGGCGACTTCGTGCCCGCGTTTCCCCATGCGGGCGCGCAGTTCGTCGTCCTGGAGCAGCGCCAGCGCGCGGTCGGCGAACGCGGCCTCGTCGCCCTTGGCCACCACGTAGCCCGTCTCGCCGTCGATCATCAGATGCGGGACTCCGCCGGCCGCCGTGGACACGCACGCCTTTCCGGCGCACATCGCCTGCGCGATGATCATGGGCGACGTTTCCTCGTTCGAGAAGACGCACAGGAGGGAGGCCTCGGCAAAGTGGCGCCCGAGCTCTTCCTGGCTCACGAACCCCAGCAGGTGCACGCAATCCTGCAGTCCGTGCTCGGCGATGTACCGGGTGACCTCGGCCTCGATGGACGGCACGCGGATCTTGCCGGAGACAAAGAGCTCCGCGGCGTCATTGCTCCGGTGGATCCGGTGGAAGGCGCGAATGAGTCCCGGCAGGTTCTTGCGCTCGTCGACCATGCCGGCGAACAGCATCTTGTTCCGGACCTCGCGACTCTCGATCTCGTAGAAGCGATCCTCGATCGGGTTGTGGATGTGATGCCACTGGATGCCGCGCAGACCGCGGTAGCACTCGATCACGTAGGGTGAGATCGCGATGCACCGGTCCGCCTGCCGCAGCGCGTAGCGTCCCAGGGCAATCCGCGTGAGGACGGCCAGCTTCTGCGAGTACGTGCGCGCGAACTGCAGTTCCTGTTCGTTGATGCCGTGGATCGTGAGGACCGTGGGGAGCCCTTCCCGCGCGCCGGCGATGGCCCCGCCCGGCGTCTGCGAGTGGACCAGGTCCGGCTTCAACTCGCGCAGCGCGCCGCGGATCCTGCCGATGTCGCGCACCAGGTTGGGGACGAGCCGCTTGCGCCGATGGGCGAGATGGTGAACCGTGAGGTTGCCCTCGACCACGGTGCGATCCTCGTCCACGAGCTTGGTCGGCGAGATCACGTGCAGTTCGATCTCCGGATCCTGCACGAGTCCCTGCGCGAGGTAGAACGTGACCGCCGCCACGCCGCCCGCGATCTTGTCGGTCTCCACCGGATACGGGCCGACCAGCGCCACCTTGGTAACGGGAGCGGCCACCTAGAATTCGGACTCGCCGACGATGGTTCCGCTCTCGATGGTCCGCCGGATTCCGTCCTCCAGGCTGACCTGCGGGGCGTAGCCAATGCCTCGGATCTTTTCGATGTTCGCTTCCAGGTGATCGATGTCGCCGCGCCAGCTCTGGCCCGTGTAGCTGACCTTGCAATCGGGCAGGTCCATCGTCTTCAGGATGATGGACACCAGGTCCCGAATGCTCACCGGGTTGCCGCCGGAGATGTTGCACGCTTCTCCATTGAGGCTCTCGGCCCGGGCCACCGCCAGGAACGCGCCCGCCGTATCCGACGCAAAGGCATAGTCGCGCACCTGCTTGCCGGTCCCCAGCACTTCCAGCTCGCGCGGGTTCTTCATCAGCTTGCGCACGAGGTCCGCGAGCACGTAGCGTGGCTGTCGGGGACCGTAGGTGTTGAAGATGCGCACGGCCGTGAACGGAACTTCGTACATCTGATGGAACATGAGTCCCAGCTGCTCGCCGTTCAGCTTGGAGAGACCGTAGAAGGACGTGGGCTGGAGGCGGTGCTTCTCGTCGGTGGGGACGTACTCCGGCGCGCCGTAGACCGCCGCGCTCGACGCGTAGACGACCCGACGCACGCCGGCGTCCTTGGCCGCCTCCAGAACATTGAAGGTGCCCACGGAGTTGGTCTCCAGATCGTAGCGCGGATCCTTGACGGAGCCCGGCACGGACGCGTTGGCGGCCAGATGGAACACGTAGTCCTGACCCGCCACCGCTTCGCGCACCACGGCGGGGTCGCGGATGTCGTCCTGGAGGAAGGTGATGCGATCCCGGACCTGGGTGAGGTTCTCATCCCGGCCGGCCTGCATGTTGTCCAGGACCGTGACCGTGGCGCCCTGCTCCACGAGGAGATCCACGATGTGCGAGGGCACGAATCCGGCGCCTCCGGTGACCAGCGCCTTCGTCCCGCTCCATTCCATGCAGTTGAACCTCTCGTGTCGGTGGCGAGCCACGGCCGGCCTTCGGCGTTTCCCGCTTCCTGTCCATAGGGCCATAGAGGATATCAGGTTCCCGCCCGCTCCGACCGACGGAACCGCGATTTCTTGCGGGTCCCGGTGGATTCGGGGACACTCGCCCGTCGGGATTCGCGGAATCGGTGGGCGGCGAGACATTTCCGCCGGACGGGAGGTCCACGTTGGCGTCGAGAATCCACCGGTCTTGCTGTCTTCTGCTGATTCTGGCGATGGGTTGCGCCCGGGAGGCACCGCTGACCGGCGCCATCGTGGTCACGCTGGACACCACGCGGGCGGACGCCTTCGGCCAGTACGGAAACCCGGACGGGCGCACCCCCGCGTTCGACGCGTGGGCGCGCTCGGGGGCGCTGGTGCGCTGGGCGATCGCCGACGCCCCCCTCACGCTGCCGAGCCACACCACGCTCTGGACCGGGGTGCCGGCGGTCGGCCACGGCGTCCGTACGAACGTGAACGCCCGGGTGGGGCCGGCGGCCGAGACGCTGGCGGAGGTGCTGGCCGCGCGTGGCTATCGGACCGGCGCGCTCGTGTCCACGCAGGTGCTGCGTCGCGAGACCGGAATCGATCAGGGCTTTGCCGACTTCGACGACCCGGAGAGCGCGCCGGGGCACGCCCGCCGCGCCGACGAGGCCGTGGATCGGGCCCTTCGCTGGCTGCGGGAGCCGGCGCGCGAGCCGGTGTTCCTGTGGCTCCACCTGTTCGATGCGCACTCGGTCTGGGAGGCACCGGCGCCGTGGGGACACGTGCTGTCGGATCCGTACGCGGCGGAGATCGCGTTCGTGGACTCGCAGCTCGCTCGGCTTCGTCGCGAGTGCGAAGGGCGCGACACCGGTCGCGGCCTCACCGTGCTGGTCGTGGCCGATCACGGCGAGGGCCTGGAGGACCACCGCGAGGAGGAGCACGGGATCTTCCTCTACGACGAGATCGTGCGCGTCCCGCTGTTCGTGGCATCGCCGGAGCTGCCCGGGGGACGCGTACTGTCCGCGCAGGTCCGAACCATGGATGTCGCACCCACGGTCCTGGATCTGCTGGGCCTGCCACCGGACCTGGGGCTCGGGGGGACGCTCGTGCCCGCGCTGACCGGTCTGGGGCCGGTGCCGGATCCCGTGGCGTACAGCGAATCCATGCGACCCCGCGTGTCGCACTCGGGCGCGCCGCTGAAGACGCTGCGGACCCAGGATCTCAAGTTCGTGTGGTCGGCGCGCCCCGAGTGGTATGACCTCACCCAGGATCCGGCGGAACTCGTGGACCGCGCATCGGCATCGTCCGCCGTGGAAACGGACGGGCAGCGGGAGCGACTGGAGCGGATCGTGCGCAGCATCCGGGAGCACTCGGAGTGGGTGGCGGAGCCGCTTCAACCGGAGCAGGAGACCCTCCGCACCCTGCGCAGCCTGGGGTATGTGGGCGGCGGAGAGAGCACTCCCGCCCGGGGAACGCTGGCCGACGAGATGGACGTTTC
Source organism: Gemmatimonadota bacterium (assembly GCA_021604925.1). Classification (GTDB taxonomy): domain Bacteria; phylum ARS69; class ARS69; order ARS69; family ARS69; genus BQJX01. The sequence continues at coordinate 89 of BQJX01000190.1, read as the reverse complement.
GGGTTTCGATGCCAAGGACTTCGTCGATGTGGCGATGGGCGGCCGCGACCTGGAGATGGGGCGGTTCGCCGCGGCGGAGCGGAAGCTGC
>BQJX01000189.1 GCA_021604925.1 Gemmatimonadota bacterium | reverse complement strand
GGCGACCTGGGCTTCGCCGGCGCCACCGACGGTCTCGCGCGCGCCGTGCACGGAGCGTTCTCCCTGTCGCTGCTCGGCGTGGCCATTCTCGCGGGCCGGGCTCGCTCCCGGGAATCGCGGGCGTTGGCGTGGTTGTCGCTGGTCAACCTGGCCTCGTTCACGAGTCCCGCCGCGTGGGGCGACTACGTGCCCGTGGGCACGCTCTGGGCGCTGACGTTCCTGCTGTCCGGCGGATCCCGCCGCCGCACCTGGGTGGTCGGTTCGCTCACCGGCTTCTGCGCCCTGCTTCCCGGCATCGTGCCGGTCGGCAACTTCCCGTCGGCGGAGATGGCCGTGGCGCTGTCCTGTGTGGGAACGTTGATTCTTCTGGGCACGAACGGATGGATCCTGACGCGCGGCGTTCGGCACTCCCACGCCGTCGCGGAGCGGCCGGAGCGGGAGTTCACGGCCACGACGGAGCCGCAGACCGCCTCCTAGGCGAGGGCGGGCCACCCCCGACCGTGGGGTGTGGCCCGCCAAAAAGTCATCCGATAGTGGAACGCTTCGGTCGATGCTGGTGTTAGGAAGAGATCCACCCATCGAGAAGGAATCGAATGCCGCGTTCCCTACCCCGCTCGCTCGCCGCTCTGGCCGGAATTCTGCTCTGCTCGTCCGCTGCGATCGCGGATCCCAAACCCGCGACTTCTTCCACGCCGGTCGTCAAGCTTCCAGCCCGCCCCGTCAGCATCGCGCCCACCTGAGCCGGTTGACCCGGAGAAGGGGCACCGCTTCGGGGAAGCGGACTGGACTACGATTGGACGTTCTCGCAACGCTACGTGGACTTCGACGTGGACCGCGCCCGCTGGCGCTCCACCTTGAATTACCGCGTCCTGCCCACGCTGCAGGTGGGCGTGGAGTTCAATCCGGGCGTGGAAGAGGTGGGGCCGCTGGTCACGTGGTTCCTGCTCCGTGAGCGACACGCGATCCCCGGGATGTTCGTGGGGACCAGTTCGGACCGGATCGGCACGGACGAGGGAGACCAGTCCTACTACCTCACGGCGGCCAAGGGCCTGCCCTGGTGGCCCGTTTCGGTCTACGGCAGCGTCAACTACTCGGAAGCGGACGAGGGGATCAACTTCCCCTTCGGCGCCACCTTCGATCTGTCCCACGGCTTCTCCGTCCGGCCGATGTACGACGGGGAACGGACCCATCTCATGATGAACTATGGAACCGGAAGATGGTTCGTGTCGTTACTCTCGGTGTGGATGGAGTCCCCCGGGGTGTCCGTGGGCTTTGGGCTGTGAGATTCGGAAGGAGTACGGTTTGAAGATCTGCATCGTAGCGGCGCTGGTCGCACTTCTGCTGGGCGCCGCGCCGGTGCTCGCCGACCCGGCGAACTCGATTCCCGAGCAGGCCGTCTGCCGGGCGTGCGAGCTGCGGGGCGCCGGTCACGGCCTGGAAGATGTGGCCACCTGGCGTGAGCAGGACGGTGAGATGTACTACTTCTGCTCCGAGCCGTGTGGCGAAGCGTTCGACGCCTTCCCCCTGGCCTACCTGCGGCTTCCGCTCCCCCGTCCGGCGCCGCCGGTGTCCGTCACTCAACTGGACGGCACCGCGCTGAACCTGGGCGATCTGGAGGGCGAACTCTTCCTTCTGGATTTCTGGGCGACGTGGTGCCAGCCGTGCGTGAAGGGGATTCCGGAACTGCGGAAACTGGGCGATGAGTACGCGGACCAGGGCCTGCGCGTGGTGGGGATCTCGATCGACGAGAAGGGGCTGGACCACGTGCGGAAGTTCGCGAAGAAGAAGGACATGACCTACGACGTGGTCCTGGACAACGGAGAGGCCCCGGCCTGGGTCGCCTACGGAGTGGCGGCGGTTCCCACGGCGTTCCTGGTGGATCGCGAGCAGCGGATCGTGGCCGAGTGGAAGGGGTTCACGGACTCGGACGCGGTTCGGAGCGCCGTGGAGACCCACCTGGGGGTGACTCCCTAGGTCCGGTCGGGCCCATCCCGGGGTGACTCCCTGCCCCGTCGGGTCCCATCCCGGGGTGGCTCCGGCCCGATCGGGTCCCATCCCGGGGTGACTCCCGGCCGGGTGGAAGCGCGCCCCCAGCCCCCCTTCTCGCCCTATATGTCGCCCAATTGTCGTTTTTGCGACATATCCGCTTGACCTGTCGTCGCCGGCGACCTATCTTCCGAATCTGTCGCAAGAACACGATTTCGGAGACATGACATGGCGACCTGGAGCCCCGAACAACCCCACAACTCGCTGCCTTCCCTGCCCCCGGGGACGGATCTGGAGACCCGGCCGGTCCTGAAGCAGTGCGTGACGGCCCGGGCCGCGTTGGCGGAATTGAAGCAGGCCACCGAACTCATTCCCAATCCGGGCATGCTCATCAACACGCTGCCCCTGCTGGAGGCGCGCGCGAGCTCCGAGATCGAGAACGTGGTGACCACGGCGGACCGGCTCTTCCAGCACCTGCACGCCGAAGGCGCGGCCGATCCCGCCACCAAGGAAGCCCTTCGCTACCGGCGCGCTCTCCTGGAAGGCTTTGCCACGCTCGCCGAGCACCCCCTCAGCACCCGCACGGCCGAAGCCGTGTGCTCGCGCATCCACGGCGTGACCGTGCAGGTACGGCGGCTCCCCAACGCGCTGGCCGACGCCGCCACGCGCGAGGTGATCTACACGCCGCCCCAGGGAGAGGCTCGCATCCGGGAATTGCTCGGCAACTGGGAACGCTTTGTTCACGCTCAGGATGATCTGGACCCGTTGATCCGGATGTCGGCGGCACACTACCAGTTCGAGGCCATCCATCCGTTCACCGATGGAAACGGCCGAACCGGTCGCGTGCTCAACAGCCTGTTCCTGGTGGAGCGAGGCCTGCTGCCTTCGCCGATTCTCTACCTGAGCCGCTACATCATCCGCAACAAGTCCGACTACTACCGCCTGCTGCTGGGGATCACGCGCGACCGCGACTGGGAACCGTGGCTTCTGTACATGCTTCGCGGGGTGGCGGAGACCGCCGCCTGGACCACCACCAAGATCGGCGCCATCCGCGATCTGGCCCGGGAAACCGCGGACCGGGTGCGCGCCGAGCTCCCCAAGATCTACACCCGGGAACTGGTCGACGTGGTGTTCGAGCAGCCGTACTGCCGAATCGCCAACGTAGTGGACGCGGGGATCGCGGAGCGACAGGCGGCTTCCCGCTATCTCAAAGCGTTGGCCGGCGTGGGAGTGCTGGGCGAGCGGAAGGTCGGGCGAGAGAAGCTCTTCGTGAACACCCGGCTCCTCGACCTGCTCACGCGCGACGACTGAGCGCCGAGCGGCGGCAGGGTTCCCGGGCGAAGCCGAGCCGCTAGGCGCGGTTGGGCGCGTTGCCCTTCATTCCCGCCATCAGGTTGTCCACGTCGCGGGAGATGGCGGATACCACCTGGTCCACCTGTTCGCGATCCGAGAGTTTCAGATCCAGGAACGCGGGTTCCAGGTTGAACGGCACATCCCGCTGGATGTCGCCCACGCCCAGATGCTGGCAGACCAGGTTGGCGGCGTAGATCGTCCGATGAACGGGCGCCTCGTTGGACTCGTTGTAGCGATGGTGAGCGCGCGCGGCTTCCACCGCGTCCGGCGGCATTCCCCACTGCTCCAGAACGTAGGCGCCGATCTCCTCGTGCAGTTGCGAGAGCACCAGCTCCACGAGCTCCTCGCCCATCGATTGGCCGTCGTTCTTGCGCTCGTACTCGAGAATCGTGTGCACCAGCGTCGGCTTGCCGATGTCATGGAGCAAGCCCACGAGAAACGCGCTGTCGCGCTCAAGACCGCTGATCTTGCTGATAGCTTCGCACGCCACCGCCGCGCCGAGTGACAGTTGCAACGACTGCTCCAGCAGATTGCGGTACCCGCGCGCCGGGAACACCTTGGCCTGCACGGACTCGGCGAACACCAGATCGCGGAGCTTCCGCAGCCCGAGTCGCAGAATCGCGGCGTCCAGCCCCTTCACGTTGGCGCCGTTCGCGGCCGAGTTCGCGATCGAAAGCACGCGGGCGGCCAGGACCGGATCGCTCATCACGGCCTCGGTGACCTTGTTCACCTGGACGTCCGGATCCTGGGACAGTTGCAGGATGCGACCCGCCACGCGCGGCAGGCGCGGGATCACCAGGGATCGCTGCTCCGCCTTGGCTCGGATCGAATCGCGAATCGCCTCGACCAGCCGATCGTCCATGCCGAACGACGCGCCGTCGATGTTGTAGACGACGTTCTCGCGACCCTTGTAGAAGTTCTTGCGCTTGAGGAAGCTCACCGGGTTCTCCCGGACCGGATCGGTCCATGCCATCTCGGGTCGGCTGGCCGCGGAATCTGTCTTTCCGCTACTTTCTTGTCGGTCGGCGCACAATCCGGCTTGAGAGCCCCCCCTCCGGGCCCACCACCTTCGGCGGCCGATCGCTCCGGGTGTTCCAAGCCGGTTCGAGTGTGCTATTTTCGACGGCCGTGTCCTGTATGAACTGGGCAGGGCTCGCGGCGCACGACACCCAAGCAAAGAGGAGCACCATGAAAAGCAAGTACAGTAGTCTGATCGTTCTCGGGGTCCTCGCCCTCGTGGCCGCGGGATGTGGCGACGACGGAAGTCCGGCCGGACCCGGCACCGGCGGCACCGGCGGCACGGGAGGGACGGGCGCCGGATCCATGACCGCCACCGTGGACGGCGTGGCCTGGACGGGCGCGGTCGTCGCTGCGTTCAACGAGAGCGGCATTGTGGCGGTCGGAGCCACGGACGCCATCACGGGAACCGTGATCGGCATCGGCTTCGCGGGCACGACCACGGGTGACTACCCCATGAATTCGATGAGCCTCGCCAACGGCACGGTCGGATCGACGGCCGGATCCTATTCGACGGCCGCCGCCGGTGGATCCGGAACGATCTCGGTGACCACGCTCACGGACACGCGAGTTGCGGGGTCGTTCTCGTTCACGGCGGTCGCGGGCGCACCCGGGCAGGTGCCGGCAACGCGCACGGTCACCGGCGGCCTCTTTGACGCGCCGGTCACCGTAATCCCCTAGCGCCTCCCGCGCTGTGCCGCTCAGTCCGCCTGGAATCCACAGGTCTTGTGGGCTCCATCGCAGAACGGCTTCGCGGCCGACTCCCCGCAGCGGCACAGCGCCCCGGAGACACCACTGACCACAGTCCCACCGGGCGTCTGCACCTCGGCCGGGCCCCGAAGCAGCAGGGGGCCGTTCACGGCCAGGGCGATCTCCAGCGTTCCCCCCGGTTCGGGGTCCCCCGGCTTGAGTCGTCCCTGCGTGATCTCTCCGCTGTCGGCAAAGCCCGCCTCCACGTGGGAGTTGTCGCAGAACGGCTTGTCCTTGGACTGCCCGCATCGACACAGCGCGACTCTCGTGTCCCGGAGCACCTCGCTGCCGGAAAGCGTGATCTGGAGACGCCCGCTCAGGTAGAGGGGACCGTTGGCGGCCACCCGCACGGTGTTCGTTGCGGGCGGCTGCTCCGGGGTGCCCTCCTGCTTCCACTCGTAGTGCAAGGCGCCCGTCGGGCATCGCTCGATCACCCGAACCAGTTCGACGGGGTCCGCAGCCTCCCCCGGCTGGATCCAGGGGCGCTTGCGCGGATCAAAGACGTCCGGCTGCCCGTGAACGCACTCCTTCGCGTGAATGCACCGCTGGACGTCGTAGTTGACGATCAGCTCATCCGATTCGTACGAGTGGATCTTGCGCATCCCCAACTCCTTCCGGCCTTGCCGGACGAACGAGCCGACCCGGCAGTGGCCTAGGTCAGCCGTGTGTACTGATCATGAACGTAGCAGTATCCCCAGGTCTCACCGGGCTCCACGCTCCGGATGAGGACGTGATCCTCGACCTCGAAGTGCCGGCGCGCGTGCTGGTTCTTGGAGTCGTCACAGCAGCCTACGTGACCGCACTTCAAGCACATTCTCAAGTGGACCCAGGAGTCCCCGAGCGCCAAGCACTCCGGGCACCCGGGCACCGGGTCCGGGACCTCGGCCAGCGGCGTTCCGTCGAAGTGTTCGCAGCGCGGCATGATTCCCTCCCGTGGTGGCCCCACCATAGCTCAAGTCGCCGCCGCCCTCGACGCTTCCGTTGGAAACTCCCGTTCGAAGCCCGTGTCCCGTGCGGTTTC